>JAHJKV010000314.1 GCA_018822065.1 Pseudomonadota bacterium | reverse complement strand
TTCTGAGAACAGCCAGCAGTTCGTCCTTGTCGCGCGGGCATTCCTTGAAATCCTTGCCCAGCCCAGGCTGGCCAGTCTCAAGCGAGCGCAACCCCTTCTGCAGACATTCCTTAAAAGTGCGGCCAATAGCCATGGTCTCGCCCACGCTTTTCATGGCCGTGGTCAGATAGTCCTCGCTTCCAGGGAACTTCTCGAAGGTGAAGCGGGGAATCTTGATCACGCAGTAGTCAATGGTCGGCTCAAAGCTGGCCATGGTCTCGCGGGTGATGTCATTGGGGATTTCGTCCAAAGTATAGCCCACGGCGAGCTTGGCCGCGAACTTGGCGATGGGAAAACCGGTCGCCTTGGATGCCAGGGCAGATGAACGCGACACACGCGGGTTCATCTCGATGACTACCATGTCGCCATTTTCCGGGTTAATGGCGAACTGCACGTTACTGCCGCCGGTTTCCACCCCGATCTCGCGCATGATCGCCAGGCTCGCGTCGCGCATCACCTGGTATTCGTCATCCGTGAGGGTCTGGGCCGGAGCCACGGTGATGGAGTCGCCGGTATGCACGCCCATGGGATCCAGGTTCTCGATGGAACAAATGATCACACAGTTGTCCTTCTTGTCTCGCATGACCTCCATCTCGAACTCTTTCCAGCCGATGATGGACTGCTCAATAAGAATCTCGCTCTTCATGGACAGCGAAAGCCCGTTGGCCGATATGTTTTCTAGCTCTTCCTGGTTATAGGCCACGCCGCCACCTGCCCCGCCCATGGTGAAGGCCGGGCGAATGATCAGCGGGAACGGCAGTTCCAGGGCGATGGCCCGCACATCGTCCATGGTCCGGGCGATGCGGCTTGCTGCCATCTTCAGGCCGATGTTCTCCATGGCCCGCCCAAAAAGTTCCCGGCTTTCCGCCTTTTCGATCACCTCTAGCTTGGCACCGATAAGCTCGACGTTGAACTTCTCAAGCACGCCAGCCTCGGCCAGAGCCAGAGCGGTGTTCAGCGCGGTCTGGCCCCCCAAGGTAGGGAGGAGTGCGTCCGGTCGCTCCTTCTCGATGATTTTGGCAACGGTCTCGGGTTCGATGGGCTCAATATAGGTGCGGTCGGCGAGCTCCGGATCGGTCATGATGGTGGCCGGGTTGGAGTTGACCAGGACGACTTCGTATCCCTCTTCTTTGAGAGCCTTGAGGGCCTGGGTGCCGGAATAGTCGAATTCACAGGCCTGACCGATGATGATGGGGCCAGAACCGATGAGCATAATCTTCTTGATATCTGTGCGTTTGGGCATGAACTCGTTCCACTAGAAGGTTGATTGAGGCAGGCTGCTTCCGAAGCGCGTGAATATATATAATATGGGCGCGGCCTGCAAGTGGCCGTCACCTTGAGCTGAAATACATCTTTATATTTTAATTTCGGTATGTTATAAAATATTTCAAGCAGACCAGACGCAGGAGGCTGCGATTTCATGGCAGATGATGGTATTTTGTGCTAAAAACCGCCAAAAGGAAAGGAGTTCCCATGCCCCATCCCATTCGCGTCGGCATCAGTTCCTGCCTGCTTGGCGACGAGGTTCGCTACAACGGCGGGCACAAGCTTGACCTCTATCTGCGGGATATTCTGGGACAGTTCGTGGAATTCGTTCCGGTCTGCCCCGAGGCCGAGGTGGGCATGGGCATCCCGCGCGAACCCGTTCGCCTAGTGGGCGACGTGGCCAATCCGCGCCTGGTGGGCCGGGAGTCCGGCAAGGACTGGACCCAGCAGATGCTGCGCTGGACAGATGGCAGGCTCAAAAAGCTCGAAAGCTTCCACCTGTGCGGCTTCGTGTTCAAGAAAGGTTCCCCCTCCTCGGGCATGGAAAAGGTGCGCGTTTATCCCGATGGGGGCGGCCAGCCCCTCTACAGCGGTCGCGGTTTTTTTGCCGGTCGGTTCATGGACCACTTCCCCCAGCTGCCCGTTGAAGATGATGGCCGCTTGAACGATCCGGGACTGAGGGAAAATTTCATCGAACGCATATTCGTCATGTACCGGTGGCTGGAGTCAACGAACGACGGTCCAAACATGAAGGCGCTCATCGAGTTCCACACCCGGCACAAACTGCTGATCATGTCCCACTCGGTTGAGGCCTATCGTGAACTTGGGCGGCTGGTGGCAGGCCACGGCAAGGCAGTGGGCATATCCCGGCTCTTCGAGCAGTATTCCACCATCTTGTTCACTAACCTGCAACTCAAGGCCACGCCCAAGAAGCACCGCAACGTGCTCCAGCATTGCCTGGGTTATTTCAAAAAACAGATCACTCAGGACGAAAAGCAGGAGATGCTCCACCTGATCGACCAGTTCGTGGAGAAAAACATCCCACTCATCGTGCCCATGACCCTCATGAACCACTTCGTTCGCAAATACGCCGAACCCTACCTCGCCTCCCAGCACTACCTGAGCCCCCACACCCTCGAACTCAAGCTTAGAAACCACGTTTGAACGAAAAAACCCCGGCCTAGGCCGGGGTTTTGCACCTTTGTTCGCAACTCAGATACTCAACTGACTTTACTGCCATTTTTCACAGTGCCGGAGGCGGTCAGCAATTCCATGCCCTGGTCGGTTTTAACAGCCAGTATCATGCCCTCGGATATCTGCTTTCTGAGCTTTCTGGGCTGGAGGTTGGCCACGATGACCACCTGACGGCCCATGAGATCATCCGGCTCGAAGAATTCGGCCAGTCCGGCCACGACCTGGCGTGGCTCGGCCTCGCCCATGTCCACACGCACCAAAAGCAAACGGACGGCGTCGGGGTGCTTTTCAACAGAAACAACCGTGCCTACCCGCAGATCAATTTTTTGGAAATCCTCAAACTCGGCGACCACGACCCCTGATTCGTTGCCCTGGGCATCGACTGCTGGTTTCTTTTTCGGTGCCTTGTCCTGCTTGGCTTTGGGCGCCTTTTCTTCAGAGGGCGCTTCCACGGCAAGGGGCTCCACGCGGGGAAACAGATTGGAGGTCTCGGCCACGAGGCCGCCGGAATCCAGCAGTCCCCAGGCATCGAGTTCCTTTTGCAGGTTCACCTTTTCCGGCTCGAATTCAATGCCCAGTTGCCGGAGCATCTCCACCGCCGAACCGGGCATGACCGGCCAGAGATGCACCGCGATTTTGCGCATGTTCTCCAGCATGATGTAGATGACCGTGCTCAATCGTTTGGTGTCGCCCTCCTTGAAGAGCGTCCAGGGCTTGGTAGTGTCTATGTATTTGTTCAGACCGCGCACCAGTTCCCACAGGGATTCCAGGCCACGGGCAAAACGGAAATGCTCGAAATGCTCCTGGTAGGCGGCCATGGCGTTCTGGCCGCGTTTCTTGATCTCCGCGTCCTCGATCTCCTCCAATTCGTCCGGGCAGGGAATCTTCCCGCCGAAATACTTGTGGGTCATGGACAGGGTGCGGGAGAAGAGATTGCCCAGGTCATTGGCCAGGTCTGCGTTCAAACGGCCCACCAGGGCTTCCTCAGAGAAGCTGGAATCCTGCCCAAAGCTCATCTCGCGCATCAGGAAATAGCGGAAGGCGTTCACCCCATATTTGCCAATCATGTCCATGGGCTCGACTACGTTGCCCAAAGACTTGGACATCTTGGTGTCCTTCACCAGCCAGTACCCGTGCACGTTCAGATGCTGGTAGGGCTCAATGCCAGCGGCCATGAGCATGGTCGGCCAGAATATGGCGTGAGGCTTGAGGATATCCTTGGCAATGAGGTGGTTGGCACCGGGCCAGAACTTCTTGAACTTGGCCCCGCCCGGCCATTTGAGGGCCGTGATGTAGTTGATCAGCGCATCAAACCAGACATAGCAAACATAGTTGGAGTCGAAAGGCAGTTCAATCCCCCACTCCAGGCGCGACTTGGGCCGGGAGATGCACAGGTCCTCCAGGGCGCCGGATTCAAGCAGACTCAGGACTTCGTTGCGATAGCTGTCCGGACGGATGAAGTCGGGATTGGACCGGATGTGCTCGGCCAGCCGGTCCTGATACTTGGCCATCTTGAAGAAATAGTTTTTCTCGGCGATATATTCGGGTTTCTTGCCGTGCTGGGGGCACTTGCCGTCCTCAAGCTCCTTTTCGGTGTAGAACCGCTCGCAACCATAACAATAATGGCCTCCATACTCCCCGAAATAGATGTCGCCGGAATCAAACACCTTTTGCAACACAGCCTGAACAGTGGCCACATGGTCCTTGTCTGTGGTGCGAATGAAGCGGTTGGGCTCGGCACCAAGCTGGGGCCCCATGGTCTTGAAGAGAGCGCTGATGGCGTCCACATACTGTTGCGGCGTCTGTGCATTCAGTTCCGCTGCCTGGGCGATCTTGTCGCCATGCTCGTCCGTCCCGGTGAGAAAATAGGTCTCCCGGCCCATGAGCCGATGAAAACGGGATACAGTATCCGCCACGATGGTGGTGTATGCGTGACCAAGATGGGGCTTGGCGTTGACGTAAAAAATGGGCGTGCTGATGAAGAAGGTATCCAACGAAGGCTCCTTGCTACGCGGGGTTCGGCCGCGTGCTAGTTCTTTTTGCGCGGGCGGCGACGACGCCGACGTGGGCGACGCGTGTCGGACGTCTGGTCATTGTCCTGATCGGGTTCCTGTTGCGTCTGCGTCACCGCCTGAGGCGTAGACTCAAGCCCAGCTTCCTGGCTTCGCTCCTCAACCCTTTCCTGGGGCTCCTCGCTCTGGTTTTCGCTGCTTGGGCGTCCAGAACTCGGTTGGGCAGTAGATGGTCGTGCACTTCCAGGGCGCAATCCGGCGGCGCGGGGACTGCCAGGGCGCAACTCCGCCTTCTCTCCCGACTCGCTCGGCGAAGGAGCCTTGTTCACGAAATCGACCCAATCGTCAACTGAAATCTCCTGGTCCGAACCGTCCTCAAGGACAACCGTCAGCGTCTTGCGGAAAAAGTTGGTCCGGATCACTTTGACCTGGCCCTGGCTGCTCTGATAGCGCTTGCCGACCTTGGGGCACTTCCGGTTGAACTCCTCGTACCCTTGCTGTTCAAAGCTCAGACAGCACAGGAGCCGACCGCAGATGCCGGATATCTTGGTGGGGTTGAGAAAAAGATTTTGCTCCTTGGCCATCTTGATGGTCACGGGCACGAACTTGCGCATGAAACGTCGACAGCAACACATCTGACCGCAATTACCGATGGCCCCGAGCATCTGTGTTTCGTGGCGGACACCGATCTGGCGCAGTTCGATCCGTGTCCGATATTCGCGCACAAGATCCTTGATCAGTTCCCGAAAATCGATGCGCCCCGGGGCGGTGAAGTAGAAGATCATCTTGGAGCGGTCGAAGAAGACCTCGACGTCCACGAGTTTCATCTCCAATTTATGGCTGGTGACGCAACCCCGGCAATAACGAAACGCGTTGCGTGCCAGGTCAAGGTTTTCCTGGCGCACCACGAGGTCCTGCTCGTTGGCAAGGCGATAGATCGTATTAAATTCCTCGTCGGTAGCGTCTTCGTCATGATGGATGGTGACGACCTCGCCGAGTCCCATTCCCTGCTCGGTCTTGACGATGACGCAGGACCCTGTCTCGACGACAAAAGGTCCGGATGAGAAACGATATATCTGACCGTGATCAGTGAATTTAATTCCAAGTGTCTGGCTCATTTCGTATATTTTATCCGCGTTGACGCGCCCCCTGCCGGGGAGCGAGCGGTTCATAGGTGAATTCAGGTTCGAGGGAACTTCATATACCCAGTGCAGTTATCTGTTCGGCGACAGGAAACTGCGTGGGTGGCGGGTGTGGTCGAGAGGATTAGTTTTCGGTCGTCTCGAGCAGATTCAGGCTCTTCAGTTCCGCGAACAGCTTGCTCTCCTCAATGGGTTTCACCAGATAGGAGGTGGCTCCACCCAGGAAGAAGGCATCGTGAGTCTCCTTCTTATCGTCCAGCATAGTGGTCACGATGACCTTGGTCTCCAGGACGGGATGGGTATCATTTTCCTGCTCTATAGCCCGGATTTCCTGCAAGGCTTCCTGACCATCCATCTCCGGCATGACAAGGTCGAGACAAATCAGGTCGTAAGGCGTCCCGCTCTCTAGCGCTTTCCGGAAAGCAAAGACGGCTTCCTCCCCGTTGACGGCGATATCGCATTGGGCACAGGAGCGCAACATGTCATGCAGCATGCTCCGTGAATAGAAATCATCGTCTACAATGAGCACCTTCATCGGTCGAATCTCCGATGCTAGAATTGTTCATGGACCCTCGGCAGTCCAAAGTTTCTTGCATTATTTTCTAGAAAAATCAAGCAGAATGCGGGCGGCAGGGTCACCATGACTCGAATGCGCTATAACCGAATTTCAGTTTCCTGGGTCACGCCGAAACAATCAAGGTTTGATCCCCGTTCGGCGATGATGGACTGGCAATGCGCAACCATTTCATCCACGCCCGCATCCGGTCGATCCTGGTTGTGGTGGAACAGGCCAAAACGTTTCACCCCCGCAGCCAGGGCCAGATCCAGGGCCGTGGTGTAGGTGGAATGTCCCCAGGTGGTGCGGAGGGGGTATTCCTCCGGCGTGTATTCCGAGTCATGAAAGAGAAGGTCTGCCCCGCGAGCGAATTCGACATAGTCGTCGAAGCTCCTGCCACCGCGATGGACATGTTCCAGTTCGTTGTCCGTCAAGAACACAAACGTCTTGCCGTTCTCGGTGAATTTGTAGCCGACGCCCATGTTGGGATGGCTCAAAGGAATGGAGCTGATTTCAATGCCGTCGATGATGGTGCTTTCAGAACAATCGTGCCGGTACTCCAGCCGGGCCCGGACCACTTCGTAGGGAACGGGGAAATAGGGGGCATCCATGGTACGGGCGAGCAGTTTTTCCAAGTCACCCTGAAGGTTGGGGCAGCCATAGATATTCAGCCGGGCCTGCTCTAGATAGATTGGCTTGAAGAAGGGAAATCCGAGAATATGATCCCAATGGACATGGGTGAACAGGAAGGAAAATTCGTATCTTTTTTCCGCCAGCATATGGTTGGCTAACCGACGCGTCCCGGATCCAGCGTCCACAATCAATATTTCGTTGTTCTGGCCCGTCCGAATCTCAAGACAGGTGGTATCCCCGCCATACTTGCGATATTCGACTCCCGAGACCGGTATGGAGCCCCTGGCTCCCCAGCAACGAACAATCACACAAATTCTCCTTTCGTCCGGTCCACAGAACGACCACATGGGACGATCCCCAGAAGTTCTTACTTTTTCAACAACCTTTTTCCATATATTATCAGGAAAAGCAACGCATCTATCGACAGTTGCCGCACTGTTTGCATTTTGCACCCTTGCATCACTTTACTTCCGTTTCCAGCAAGGGACCTACACTCCCGTTTTTCCAACCCACTCGCAACAGTCCTGATTGCCAGGTGCGCACGACCTCGCACTTTCGCTGGGCCAACGCGGCAAGCACCTCCGTGGCTGGCTGGATATGCTTGTTACGCTCACCGCTTGAAGCCATGGCCACCAGAGGGTCGACGCGATCATACAACGCAGGCACAAAACTGGTGACAGAGCCATGGTGGGGTAACACCAGCACATCACTGGCAAGGTCTGCTTCTGTGTCCAACAACAGCTGCAGGGCAGGCTTTTCCACATCCCCAGGCAAAAGGGCCAGCCCCTGCCCTTCCCGTTCCAGCCGCAGCACCAGCGAACCGTCATTTGTGCTGGGGGCGTGGTCTCCCATGAAAGGATACAGGACCGAGAGTCTTACTCCTCTCCCCAGGTCCACCTGGTCCCCGGCATATAGCCGCTCCGGCGTGAGCCCCTGCACCGCAAGAAGTTCCTTGAACCGCTTCCGGTAGCTGCCTCCGGGCAAGGAACAGCCATACTGGAATGTGCCGACTTCGACATGGGCGAGCAGATGCAAAAATCCCTTGTAATGGTCTGCATGAGGATGAGAGAGGATCACACGGTCCACCCGCGGTGGGCGTCCCAGGGTCAGGTAGGGCACCAGCACGTCACGCCCGATATCAAAGGTGGTGGAGCGAAGCCCGCCGCCGTCCATCACCGTACGCCTTCCGCCCGGCAGGGTGAGCACCTGGGCCAGTCCCTGACCCACGTCCACCACCTCAAGACGGATTTCGTCGCGCGCGTCAGCGGCCATGACCCAGACATGAGGGGTCGCCAAAAGAAAAACACCGAGCAGCACCGGCCACCATATCCGGTCTCCTTTGCCTCCCCCGGACAGGACCGCTGCCAGGCAGGCGAGCAGGACGGCAACCCCGAGCATTTCCGGCCAGAGAGGACGTAACAACTGGAATAGCGGCAGGGCTCCCTGAGCATCCAACCCGGCCAGTCCTTCCTGCATACCGCCGAGCACGAAACCCGCCGCATGAAAGCACCATCCGGCAGCACCTTCCAGTCCGGGCAGACAATACAGGGCCAGTCCCATCCATCCTAGGGGCATGACCACGAATCCAAGCAAAGGCAGCCAAAGGAGATTCAACAATAGGTTGGGGGCCGTCATCCCGAAGGTTCTGGCCGTCAGTGGCAGCAGAACCAGGGTGGCACAGCAACTCACTCCGACAAGCCCAAGGGGGATCCGAACCAGCTTCCAGTGGCCGAGGCGAGTCTTATCCAGCACCTTGAAGAACGTAGGCATGAAAATGATGATTCCGCCAACGGCCACAGCCGAGAGCTGCAACCGGATATCAAAGACCGACAGGGGGGAAACGAGCAAGATTAAGGCCAGGGCCAGGAAGAGACCGTCGATGCCCGCCCGACTCCTGCCCTGCAGGAGCAGCAAGGCCATGAACCCGAACATACAGGCCGAACGAATCAGGGAGGGCGTGAACTGTCCCAGCCAGAGATAGGCCGCCACCAGGGGAACCGCCAGGAGCACGGCCAGCTTGGGACGGGGCACACGCAGCAGCAATCCCGGCCACAGCAAGCCGAACAGATATGCTGCGGCCAGGGCGAAGAGGATCACGAAACCCAGGTGCAGGCCGGACAGGGCCAGGGTGTGCGAAAGCCCGGCCGCGCGAAGAAGGTCGATGGTCTCGGGACTCAGGGAAAAGCGATCCCCGGTCAGCAGAGCCGCGAGCATAGCACCGCCCTGGTCGGGTGCGGACTGGGCAAGAACCACAGCCAGCTCAGTGCGCCAGTTCCACAAAAGACCGCCCGGCTCAGCCCCCCACGCAAGTTCGGCGGCTCCTCCGCGCACATAGGTCCGATACAAAATTCCCCCGGTCCGCTGAAAGAAGGCATAGTCCCACTGCCCGGGATTGTTGAATCCCCCCACCTGGTCGATCCGAGCCTTGAAGGATACCTCCCGGCCCGGTTCCGGCCGCAGGGTCGGGGTGTCCCAGGACCAGGCCACCCGGCCCGGCAACTCCGCCAGGCTCCCGTCCTCCAGCGTGCAAGAGACGTCTCGCAACAGGACGTTCAACCGATGGTCCGGGCGCGACTCCACACTGTCCACCACGGCGTGCAGGAGCACCTTGGTCCCCTGCCCCACCCACGCCGGGGTGGGTGCTGTGGCAGGCAGATGTGCTGCTGCCAGGGCCAGGCCCAGGACAAAGGCGAGCCCCATGCCAAACCCGGTCCGTGCGCGACCACCCAGGCCGACCCAGGTCAGCCAGAGCACCAGGGCCGAAATTAGGGCGGATATGGGATGATGAATGGCCAGAATGCCAAACACCCCGGCAAGGAGGGCTCCCTGCCAGGGTAAAAGACCAACGACGGACAAGGCATCCCGCTGCGAGGGGTGTTGTGCCGCCGACGATTGCATGTCCGGGGTCTATTCGCTGGCCCG
>JAHJKV010000313.1 GCA_018822065.1 Pseudomonadota bacterium | reverse complement strand
CGTCGGCGATGCGGGGACGCCCGGCTGCGGAACCACCGACATACATCTCCCAACCGTCTTTCTTGCCAATGAACCCGACGTCGCGCACCTTGGACTCACCGCAGCACATGGGACAGCCGGACACGCCGATCTTGACCTTGGCGGGCAGTTCCATGCCCATGAAGGCCTGTTCCAGCTCCAGTCCCAGTCCCAGGGAGTCGCGCAGGCCCAGCTTGCAGACCGCGGTGCCGGGACAGGCCTGGACATAGTGCAGGCAGAGTTCTGTGGCCCGACCTATGTCCGTGCCCAGTTCGGCCCAGGCCCCGTCGAGTTGCTCCTCGGTAAGCCCCACCAGCGCCACCCGCTGACCCGAAGTGATCTTGGCCACCGGGATGTCATACTTGCGGATGGTCCGGGCAATGGCCTCCAATATATCCGCAGTGACCAGCCCAACGGGCGTGCGGGGCACGATGGCCCAGGTTTTGCCGTCCCGTTGCAGGATGGCGCCGTCCGGTTTGTTCTCTATCTCTTTCATCTCGTGTCTCCTCTGTGCGTCCAGAATCAGGTCGACATGGTAACTTCAGCAGGCACCCTATCCTGGAGAGCCCGGAGTCGCAATTCCTTCGACCGTCAACAGACCTTTTCCTGCGCCATTATCTGCCCGCCCCGACCGGCCACGATGCGCTCCACTGGGAAGGTAGCTCCGGCCTGTTTCATGGCTTCCAGGAGAATGGAACTCATGTTCGAGCAGCAGGGAACCTCCATCTGGAGAATGGTCACGGACTTGATCGTGTTTTGTTCAAACATCTCCCGCAACCGACCGACATACATCTCCACATCGTCGAACTTGGGACAGCCCATGAGTACCACCTTGCCCGGCACATAACGGGTGTGAAAATCAGGCACGGACGCAGCCGCACAGTCCGCAGTGAGCAAAAGGTCAGCATCCTTGAGGAACGGTGCATTGGCAGGTACCAACCGGAGCTGGATGGGCCAGTGGGACAGGGAGGAAAGCACTGGACCGCCGGGCGTGGCCGTCGGCGGGGCCGCAGGCTTCATCTGCATCATGCCCTGACCGGGACAGCCGCCGCCCTGAGGCGCTCTGAGAGGGCCTTCCAGGGGCCGGAAACCGGGTTTCTGCCCCTGCTTCGCCAGTTTCTCGCGCTCTTCCAAGGGCCTGGTCAGCAGTTCTTCCACGGCAGAGTGGTCATATTCGTCCGCGTCGCGCACCACGATGCTCAAGGCACCCTGGGGGCAATGTCCCAGGCAGGCCCCCAGCCCGTCGCAATACTTATCCGCGACCATCCGGGCCTTGCCGTCAATGATAACCAGCGACCCTTCGGCACAGTTGGGGATGCACTCGCCGCAACCATTGCACAATTCCTCATCTATCTTGATAATTTCTCTCTTGATTCCCATATGCTACTCCTGAAGGTAAGATATTGCTTTATATTCGTGCCACACCGAGAAACACGGCGTGCAGGCTGATGGTTACGATTAAAAACGCCAGCCTCGCCCCCTGGGCCGTCAGTCCGGGAAAGCGGTATTCGGCAGCCGAATGGGGACAGATGGACACACAGTCGCCGCACAAGGTGCAACTCATGCCCGGCCTGCGTTCCAAGATGGAAAATTCGTCCAGAGCCCCGTAGCGACAGAATTTCGCACAGGTGCCACAGTTGGTGCACTCGCTGCTGAGCCGAATACGCCAAGGGTTGATCTTGCCCAGCAGGTTCGAGACCAGGCCCATGGGGCAATAAGTGGTGCAATGCGCCATGATCCCGGTCCTCCGTGAAAGAGTAACCATGATCGCCACGCCAACCAGCCCGAACCCGGCAGCGATCCACACCGCAGTCAGGCCCGGCACCCCGGCCAAGCGCAGGCCAATGGCCGTTAGTACGGTCAGTCCCAATGTAAGCGCCCTACCCCACATCTTAGGGCCCGGAAAACCCTGCCTGGGCTTGCGCCCGGCCAGTCGCGCCCCCTGGTCGTCCCAGGCCCCGATATAGCAGAGATGGCTGCACCAAGCCGGTCCCACCAGGAGCAGGGTCGAGGCGTAGAGGATGAGCATGAAAAACCCCCCCCCCCGGAAGATCGGCCCGCCCAGGATGAGCGCGGGCACAGGCAGATGAAGGGCCCCGGTCATGAGCATGCGATCCAGGCCCAGAAGCCCCAGGCCAAGCTGAGTAAAAAAGACCAGGGAAAAGAACGCCCAGATACGTGGGCGAATTTTGAGCGAACCTCGGGGTTCAAACATCAAGGTGCCAATCCAGGCAGCGTAGACGCCCAGCCCGAACACCTCCAGCCCACCCCAACCCGGCAGATAGCGATCCACCAACAGGATGGGAAACGGCACCTTGAGCCGGGTGAAAAAGAGCAGTGCCACGGTAAGCAGGAAGAGCGCTGCCTGAAACCCGCCCCGGTCCCGATCCTTGAGGTAAAACCTCTCCCCCTTCCAGACGGTCAACACCGAGGCTATCAGGGCCACAGCAGCCACGGTAGACATGATCACCACCAGACGCACCCAGGGTTCGCCCGCAAACTGGCGCAGCTGAACCATGTCAATGGTCACATTGGCCCACGTCCAGACTCCCGCAAAGAGCACTCCGGCCACGATCCAGCGCGCACCAGCACGGCGCGTGCAGGCCAAGACAATGACACCTAAATAGAAAGCCATCAGCCCCATATCCCCGGACCGCAGGGCATGGGCTCCCAGCACCAGCAGAGACAGGATAGAGAGGAGGAAGCTCACGATGCTCACGCGGATGGCTCCAGCAGGGTTTTAATGCCCGTCTCGTCCAACACGGCCCCGAAGCGTTTGCGTTGTCCATAACGGTCCATATGCAGATGGAGAGCCCGACCCAGGATATCTAGGGCCTGTTCGTCGGAAAAGAGTCCGGGCAGTTCCTGGGCCAGCTTGGGATGCCTGCCGAGCCTGCCACCCACCAGAACCCGCCACCCCTCCTCGACGCTGTGCATGGATTCCACTGGACAGATATGCACGCAATGACCGCAGCGCATGCACAGGTCGAAATCGATCTCTGGCAGGCCGCTTTCCATAGAAATTGCCGTATCCGGGCATGATTCGGCGCAGTCGCCGCAGGAGGTGCAGGTATCGGCATCCACGGAAGGCACACAGGCCCGAATGAACCCGATATCCGCGATGTGCGGTCGCGAACAGCCGTTGGGACAGGCCGAGAGATGGATCTGGAAACCATGATGCCGATGCAGTTTGTCG
>JAHJKV010000312.1 GCA_018822065.1 Pseudomonadota bacterium | reverse complement strand
GATATAGTTGAGGACATGAAAGCTTTGCTCTCGTTGTACGACTCCGGCAGCACTCTGGCTGAACTCTTCCAGTCGCTCTTGGCCTGACATATGATCGATGATTCCTGACAACAAAGCCAAATCATTCAATCTTTCAGTTAAAATCCCTTCAATCCTGAGTTGTACTTCATTCGAAAAATCAGTGTTTTGGCGTGAGAACATGCTGTACTTTATGTTCTCCGCATTTTCCCACTCAGAATGGACATTGTGCAACAGAACAAGCAGCATAAAGATTGGAACTACGTATAATGCCAAACTTAAAAGCTTTCGAGCCTTTTGCGTCACGCCTTGCACTCCCCCTCAAATGTTAGACAATAAGCCACAAAAAAGTACCCTGAAAAACATAAGAGTACTATCAGAAAAAGCTTACAGGAAGGGTTCACTTCTTCGGACCATCAGCGGCAAAGCACAGGTGTTTCCCTTGTCTTCGGTTGGAGGATTACCCCGGACAGTACAGATTCATACTGCCAGTATCAATCTGGCATTTATGGAGCATTGACTGCTCCAAACCACCAATTGCCCACGCGAAAAGCCCCCAAGTATGGTTAACTCAGGGGCTTTCGCGTAATCGAAAACATGATCAGCCAGGCATGCTTCCATCACAAAGCGAGCATGGCTGATGCCAGAGAACTATTTTCCAAGAAACGCCATGGCATCCTTGTGGTCATTGGCCTGGGCGAAGACTGCAGCGGTCATGTGATTGTGGCAAAAGATGCAAATTCGGTTTTTGATTGCTTTGAACATATTCATCTCCTGTGCGATTATTTGGTTAAATGAAAGGACGTTTCTCGATCAGGACGACCCCCTAAAGCAAGGCCCATGCCGAAATGTCTTTTCTTTTTATAACGTATGGTTACAGAGATTCGCCGAGGAGAGCATCTTCATTATAGATGCAAACTGCAATAGCAAATTTGATCTATGTTACTTTTCAGATGGTTATAACTATTACATAATGCAACGGCCATTGCATAATGCAATGGCCTTGCGTTGCACTACTTCAGTTTGCGCTACTTCAATTTGCGCCACAAGGTGATACGATCAATGCCGAGAATCTTTGCTGCCTGGGTCTTGTTGCCATCAGCGGCCTCAAGGGCGCGCAGGATGTGCCGTCGCTCCATCTCGGCAAGGGTGCAGATGGTGTCTCTGGATTGCTCCAACTGTCTAGAACTGTGGAGAATATGTTTAGGAAGTTGCTTCAGCTCAATGCAGTTGGTGTCGGCCAGGATAACCGCTCGTTCAATAGTATTGATCAGTTCGCGGACATTGCCCGGATAGTCATAGTTGCACAGGACATTCATGGCTTCGTCTGAGACGGCTTCGATGGCCTTGTTATATTTTGCTGAAAACTTTCCTATGAAGAAATTGCAAAACAGCGAGATGTCATCAACGCGGTCCCGCAGGGGCGGTATGGCCACGCGGATGATGTTGAGCCTGTAAAGCAGGTCCTTGCGGAACGTGCCTGCCTCCACCTGCTCCTCAAGGTTCCGGTTTGAGGCCGCGATGACGCGGACGTCCACCTTCACCTCAGCGGTGCCGCCAACCCGCATAAGGGTGCCCTCCTGCAACACGCGCAAGAGCTTCACCTGGGATGTGAGTGGCATTTCGCTGATTTCATCAAGGAGCAATGTCCCGTTGGCTGCTGTTTCGAAGAATCCAAGGTGGCGACTGTCCGCTCCGGTATATGCGTCCTTTTCGTGGCCAAAAAGCTCGTTGCTGAGCAGCTCTTCCGCAAAAGAGCCACAGTTGATGGCGAAAAATCCCTTGTCCGCGCGCTTGCTGTTCTCATGGATCAGACGAGCGAAAAACTCCTTGCCCACGCCGGTCTCGCCTTCGAGGAGGATCGTGCACTCAAGGGGTGCAACCTTTTGGATATATTCCTTGACGTCCTGGATGATGGGACTTTTGCCGATGATAGTGGATTTGCGGTTGCCCTCAACCATACCTCGCAGTTCGGTCAACTCCGCCCGCATCAGGCACTGCTCCCGGACCTGTTGGAGAAGGGTTTTGAGCTCATCGAAGCGATACGGCTTGGTGATGTACCGGTATGCCCCCATGCCCACGGCTTCCACGGCGCGTTCCACCGAGGCAGAGTCCGTGATGATGATGACCATCGTATTGGTATTTCTGGTCTTGGCCAGCTTGAGCACCTGGAGTTCGCCCCGGCCTCCGGTGTGCAGATCGCTCATGATGACATCGAAACTATTTTGCTCGATCAATTTTGATGCTTCTTCCAGAGCGGAGCAGACAGTAACCGCAAAACCAACGGATGTACCAACCCCCACCAAGCGGTCCAGGGGTTCGGTTTCGTCTTCGAGAATGAGGAGTTTCAATACGGCCATTACCGAAGAGAGGTAAAGGAAAACAGCTTGCAGAGCAAGGGAATCACCCTGGGGGCGGGAGCTTTAAAGTGAACACGCTCAGCACATTTTCGCAAGCTGTTGTCAGCCCATATCTGCACCAGCGCAGAACAAGCTCGTGGTGACCATCGACAAGGCATATTCTCGGGAAGCCGGGATGTGTGACCCTGTCCACCGAACTATACGAATATCGAAACGTTTCAGTCAGCTCGTCAAGCAGTTGGAAGAGGCGTAGTGTCTCTTGAGGAACTGGGGGTCGAGATCTCCTGAACACGCCATAAAGAAAACAGGTGGTTGGAATCACATCCTGACCACCTGTTCTTTTTGCTTTGCGTACCGGACCGGTGAGCCTCGATCCTCGTTTACCCGTCCGTTGTCTTGGATAGAATATCCTCCAGAAGCATCCGTGTCTGTCGCTCCACCATCTTCGAGACCTCGGTCGAGGGATGACGGGCTTCCAGTTTGATCCGGTTGCCCAGGGCATTGCCTGAGGATCGGGTCTGGGTGGCGGCGGCCTTGCCCGAATGGCGGAGATGGCCCACGCTCAGGTGGCCCGTGTAGACTGCGCTTCCGCCCTGCTGGAACCGGCAGAGGTCGCGGTCCAGGTCGTCGAACTGGGTCGGGCTGAAGCCGATGTGGAAATCATGGCCCTCGCCGAAGGTCCGGGTGTCGATGAGGTGGCAGCAGCCAGTGACCGAGGCGCAGGGCCGCATGTAGTCGAACTGGCCTGCATCGAAGGTCTGGAGGTGAAGGTCGGTCATGCGCAGGTGGGAGGCAGCCTCAGCTGTCGCGTCCACGGGGCGCAGGTGCAGATCGGCATTCTGGATATGGGCTGCGGCCGCGACATCCTTGACCTTGCATCCCCAGACGCCAGCTCCGGGGTAGCGCTTCACTGCCGCCCCCAAAAGCTGCAGCCAGTCCGGGGGAACCAGGGCATCGTCGTCCAGGAAGGCCATGTACTTAAGCCCTTCGAGGGCTTCTGGCCGGGTCAGCCAATTCCGGGCCGCAGGGGCGCCGATGTTCACGGGCAGGAAAATGCACTGCATCCGCTCCCTGCCAAACCGATCCTTGAACCGTTGCAACACGGCCTGGGTATCGTCCGTGGACCCGTTATCGAGGACGGTCAGTCGGCTTTGGCCCAGATCGCTTTCGGCCAGCTTGTCCAGGCAACGCCCCAGATCATCGGATTTGTTGTAGGTATAGATAAGCACCCCGGTGGGTCCGGGGGGGAAATGGCGCTCGGCATCGATCCCTTCCAGGAGATCGTGCAGGGTCAGGCGGGCGTTGATGGACCAGGGTCTGACGGCCAGGGCCGCCGAGTATTCGGCCAAGGCCCGGTCCCGGTGCCCCATGCGTTTCAGGCACCCGGCCAGCTTGATTTGCAGGGCCGGGGAAGGCAGGTCCGACAATGCCCGGGCATAGGTGTCCACTGCTGCATCGAGGTCCGCCGCGAGGCATTGCACGTCAGCAAGAAAGGCCAGACGGGCCGGGCCGACTGCCTTGGGTAACCTCTCGACCAGGAGCAGCAGCCAGGCGATTTCATCGGTTTTGACAAGCAGTGGGGCAAGGCGGGAAAGGATCGCAGGGTTCAACTTGTTCCGCGATGCTTCATCGGTAACAAAGGCCTTGATTCGCTCCATGTCGCCGCGAACAAGCAGTTTTTCCAGATAGGCCGGAGATGGGCCAGAGGTTCGGCTGACCTGCGTGCAGCATTGAATCACCCCCTGGTTTCCACCCGTCTTGGTCAGGAGTTGGGCTGCCTGGTCCGCAAGGATTGGGTTCAGGGGATCAGATTCCCAGGCTGCGCAGAGGGCGTCCACTCCCAGAGATGTGCACTGCGGTCCTCCCGCCTCCAGGGCCGCACGGGCGACCTGGAGCAGGTGGCCACTTCCCTCGGCACCGGTGAGCAAAATACGTGAGACTTCCTGTGGAATTTCAGCCCAATTGAATCCATGCATCATTTCGTTCCCCTGCTGGGTCAGCTTGACATCAGATATAGTGCTGGGCAAGTTGGTACCGTGTCAACCTCTGTCAGCAGGAGTCGAGCTCTTGACCTGTAAAAATTGGCCCATTCTCCCGGAAAAGTTTGATCACACCCGCCCGGCTGTGGTCATCCTGCACTACGGAGCCCCCTCCAGAACCACACGGTTGCACAAGCAATTGCTCCTGTCCGACCCGGACTGGGCTCCAAACATCCTGGTTCTCGACAATCAAGCCCCGGCAGCCTATCCCAAGGCCGAAACATGGTTCAGGTCAACCGAGAACCTCTTTTGGGCCGGGGCGTTTTCCCTGTGCGTTGATTTTTTTTTGCAACACGACGTTTCCCATCTCTGGTTTTTCAACAATGACCTGTTTTTTACTTCCAAACAGCCCTTCCTGAAAACCGCCCTGGCACGATTGCAGCGCATGGAGCAGACCCTTGGCCCGGTCGGGCTCTACTCCCCGGCGGTACTCACGAGCCCGTATCATCCACAAATGGTGGCCCGGAAGGGGGTGCAGACCAGCGCCATCAGCATTGCGGACGGGATTTCCCCCCTGGTAGCCCTGGAAGCCGTGCAGCAGGTGGGGGGGATCGATGCGGCGGACAATTGCTACGGCTACGGCGTGGACCTCTGGCTCTCGCTTCGACTGCACCGCCAGGGGTGGCCGCTGCTCGTCGACCACCAGGTCACGGTGAAGCACATCTATCATTCCACGGCGCGTTCTGTCGAAGGCCTGCTCGACACCGCAGCCCGGCACGAACGCGACTATCTGCTCCGGCGTCTTGGGGAAGGATACCAGGACATCATCGACGCAGCCAAACGCGAGACGAAAGATTTTCTCAAGATATGAAAACAACCTGTTTGCCCCCTGATTGCGGCATTCGGGAAAACCATTCCATTTCATACTTGACAGCAACCCCATCGTGGTGGATTTTCCGACCATGAGCACCACCCCCGACCCGACGCCTGACCCCCCGGGGCTCAAAACGCCTCCAACCTGTCGCGACTTCTGGAAACCCCAGGATATCGACCTCCTCCGCACGTCAAATCCCTCCATGCGCGAGGTCTTCCGCAAGATTCAGCGCGTTGCCGCGACCCGAACCACCGTACTGCTGAGCGGCGAAACCGGGGTGGGCAAAGGGACCATGGCCCACCTGCTCCACCGCTATTCCAACCGGGCCGAGGCCCCCTTTGTCAGCATCCACTGCGGCGCGATCCCGGACAATCTGGTGGAAAGCGAGCTTTTTGGACATGAAAAAGGCGCATTTACCGGGGCCTCCAAGCTGAAGACAGGCAAGTTTGAAGTGGCGAACCGAGGCACCGTCTTTCTGGACGAGATCGACACCCTTCCCCCTGCCAGCCAGATCAAGCTCCTCGACGTGCTCCAGACCCGGACCATCCAACGCGTGGGTGGCACCAAGGAGATCGAGGTCGATATCCGGATCATCGCGGCCACCAATGATGACCTGGAAAGCCTCTGCCACCAGGGACTCTTCCGCAAGGATCTCTTTTACCGGCTCAACGTCTTTCCCCTCTCCCTGCCCCCCCTGCGGGAGCGGATCGAAGACCTGCCGCTGCTCATCAGTACCATCCTGACCCGGCTGTGTCCCGGTCTCGGCGCTTGCGCCTCCTCCGTCGAACCTGCCGTGGTCAAGGCCCTCATGCACTATTCCTTCCCCGGCAACGTGCGGGAGCTGGAAAACCTCCTGGAGCGGGCCCTCATCCTGGAGGGATCGGACCAGCTGACCCAGGAGAGCTTCCCGGCAGAGGTTTTCACCGAGAACCCCCTGGTCCCCCTCCTCAACGTGGATACCGGGCAGAGCCTGGCTCAGGTTCGCAAACAGGCCATCGAAGAGGTCGAGTTCGCCTACCTGCGCCAACTGCTGGAACGCAACCAGGGACGCATCGACAACACCGCCAAGGACGCCGGGGTCTCCACCAGACAGCTCCACAAGCTGATGCTTCGACACGGGCTTGATAAAAAAGATTACAAATAAGCTCGCTCGATCAGGCAGATGCGTCCCGAGAGTTCCGGTCTGCTCCATTTCAGAACTATCGGTTCTGATTTTGTTCAATACCTTGAAATACAACTATTTATTTCTGCTCACCCCTTGCCATTTCGCCTCCAGATAAGGCCACCCCATTTTTTCGGAACTTAAAGTTCCGATCGCTGCTAGCGGTTATCATCGTAAGTATCCGTTATATTAGTTCATTTCTCCTTGGCATCTGTTTTGCTTTAATGCTTCGATCGCTTTGATCAGCTTGTTACAGGAGAGGACTCATGTCCGACAAAAAAGAACTCATCAGTGCCTCGGGGGTGCTCTACCCCATCTTTGAAAGCCAGGGCGGTTCGGTCACGGGCGTGATGCTCTCTGCCAATGACGACAAGGAATACCTCATCATTGGCAATCGATACATCAACGAACTGATCAATCTCTGCCAGGAAGAGGTTCGCATCAGGGGAAGACGCCATATCGTGAAGGGGCAATGGCAACTGGAGCCTCTGGATTATGAAATCTCTGTCCGGGACGATTACGACGCATTCCTGGATGAACTTGATTTAAAAGATGAACAATACCTGTAACCGGGAGGATGCCATCATGAAGATCTTTCTGGTTACAACACAACTGCTGCTGCTCCTCGTTTTCGCAGGCCTGGGCTCGGCCCAGCAGGAGGAAGCCACCCTGGTGGGCATGGTCTTCGCTGACAAGGCGGGGATTGTATACATCGACGACGAGGTGGAAGGCGTGGTGACACTCAGCGGCAAGGCTCTGGACCCCTTTATCAACCATGTGTCTCTCGCCACGGGAGCCTTGGAAGAAAAGAACGGCGTCCTGATCCTGCATGTGCATGAAATTCAAGTCCTGGCTGAAGAAAGCCTTGGCTGACCATATTCAATCGTTTGAAAAAAGAGGGGAAAAGATGAAAACATGGATGCTGGAAGAAGGGGAGGCTGTCCCTCCCGACCCCGAGATCGCAGGCCCCGACCTTGTCATGCCGGACTTCTCTGTCCGAAACACTCCTTCCAGGGCTGTCACCCGGCCTTCTGCTTCACGGCGCCAATCCTTCATCAAACGTCATTTCCCGGGCATCAAGGCCATCCAGTGGAATGATTGGCACTGGCAGCTCGCCAACCGCGTCACCAGCATGGAGCAGGTTTCGCAAATGCTGGAGCTGAGCGAGGATGAACGCACCGCCTTGAGCGACACGTCCGGTCAGTTGGCCTTCGCGGTCACTCCCTACTATCTTTCCCTGCTGGACCCCCAGAACCCCATGCAGGGGTTGCGTCGGTGCGTCATCCCTGTGACCGACGAACGCCGCTACTGGCCGGGCGAGTCGGTGGACCCCCTAGGTGAGGACGCGCACTCTCCCGTGCCCGGTATCGTCCACCGCTACCCGGACCGAGTCCTGTTCCTGGTCACTGACTTCTGCTCCACCCATTGCCGGTACTGCACCCGCTCGCGCATGGTGGGCCACTGCGGCCCCGGCTTGTCCGGCCACGCTGCCTGGGACCGGGCCATCGCATATATCGCGGCCACGCCCACGGTGCGCGACGTGCTCATCTCCGGCGGCGACCCGCTGACCTTGTCCGACTCCCAGCTCGAAAGCCTGCTGACCCGGCTGCGGGCCATTCCCCACGTGGAGATGATCCGCATCGGGACCAAGATTCCTGCGGTGCTCCCCCAGCGGGTGACCACAAAACTGGTGCGCATGCTGCGCCGCTTCCACCCCCTGTTCATCAGCCTGCACTTCACTCATCCCGATGAACTGACCCCGGAGACGGCCAGGGCCTGCAACCGACTGGCAGACGCTGGAATTCCCCTGGGGAGCCAGACCGTGCTGCTGTCCGGCGTCAACGACAAGGTGGAAACCCTGACCAGCCTCTACCACGGCCTGTTGCGCATGCGCGTGCGGCCTTACTATCTCTACCAGTGTGACCCCATCGCAGGCTCGGGCCATTTCCGCACCGCGGTGTCCAAGGGGCTGGAGATGATCCGGGGGCTGCGGGGACACACCTCGGGATATGCCGTGCCACAGTTCGTCATAGATGCGCCCGGCGGCGGCGGCAAGATTCCGCTGTTGCCCGACTATTCCTCCGGCCACGACGGATTCGACCTTGTGCTCACCAACTATGAAAACAAGACCTACCGGTACCCCGACCACATGATCGGCACCGACATGGCCACGAACTGAGGTATATGATGCGAATCGGCATGACCTACGACCTGCGTGACGACTACATCGCGCGCGGGTTCTCTCTGGAAGAGACCCTGGAATTCGACTCCTGCGAGACCATTGACGCCATTGCGGAGGCATTGCTGCATCTTGGTCACGAAGTTGACCGTATCGGCAACATCGAAGCCCTGGTGGCGCGTTTGGCCCGGAAGGATTCCTGGGACCTGGTCTTCAACATCGCCGAAGGACTGCGGGGCATGGGCCGCGAGGCACAGATTCCGGCCCTGCTGGACGCCTACTCCATTCCCTACACCTTTTCCGACCCGCTGGTCCTGGCCCTGACCCTGGACAAGGCCATGACCAAGCGCGTGGTCCGGGACCTGGGTCTGGCCACCCCGGATTTCACCGTGGTGCACACCATGGACGATGTCGCAGGCATTGCCCTGGGGCACAGGCTCTTTGCCAAACCCCTGGCAGAAGGAACGGGCAAAGGTGTGGACGCAACCTCCATCGTGCAGACACGCGGTGAATTGGAAGCCATCTGCGCCCGACTCCTGGAGCGCTTCCAGCAGCCCGTGCTCGTGGAGCGGTACCTGCCCGGCCGGGAATACACGGTCTCCATCCTCGGCAGCGGGTCCAAGGCCCGGAGTGCCGGTGTGCTCGAAGTGATCCTGCGGGATGCGGCCGAACCCGGCGTCTATTCCATGGAAAACAAGGAACGGTGCGAAGATCTGGTGGACTACCGCCTTGCGGACGGACCGGATGCCCACGCCTCCGTGGAACTGGCCCTTGCCGTATGGCAGGGACTCGGTTGCCGCGACGGGGGTCGGGTGGATGTCCGGCTCGACGAGCATGGCACGGCCCAGTTCATCGAGGTGAACCCCCTGGCCGGGTTGCATCCGACCCATTCGGATCTGCCCATCACCTGCGGCCTTGCAGGCGTTGGTTTTCACGAAATCATCCGCCAGATCCTCGCCTCCGCCATGGAGCGCGTTGAGTGCAACACACTGCGAGGCGCCGCGTGAATATTGTCATCCTGCACGACCATGTCCCGCCGGATGCCCCCCCTGACGAGCAGGACAACCTGGTTCAGGCTAAAGCCGTTGAAGCGGCCCTGGTCTCCCATGACCACACGGTCCAGTTGCGCGCCTTTGGGCTGAACCTCGGCGACCTGACCTCCTTCCTGGAGCAGGCCAGGCCCGACATGGTCTTCAACCTCGTGGAGAGCGTCAACGGCATTGGTCGGCTTTCCCATATCAGCCCGGCCATCCTGGAGTCGCTCAACATCGCCTACACCGGGTGCGGGGTTGCCCCGCTCTTTGTCACCGGCAGCAAACTCAGGACCAAGGACCTGCTCTCCCTGGCACATATCCCCACCCCCCGCTGGTTCACGGAAGACTCCCTGGCCAAGGGAACCTCGGACATCTCAGGTCAGTACATACTCAAGCCGGTCTTCGAACACGGCTCAGTCGGACTCGACGACTGGAGCGTCATCAAGGTCGCCAGCCGGAACCAGTTGCAGGAAAAGCTGCTGGACCGCCACTCCAATACCGGCAACCTCTACTTTGCCGAGACCTACACTGCTGGTCGCGAGTTCAACCTTTCCCTGCTGGAACGCCCGGAGGGACCGGTCATCCTTCCTCCTGCCGAGATTCTCTTCGAGAACTGGGATTCCAACACCCCGAAGATCGTGGGCTATGCCGCCAAATGGGATGAACAGTCCCAGGAGTACTGGAAGACCCCACGCAAGTTTGATTTCCCCCTGGCCGACCAGGGCCTTCTCCGCCACCTGCGCCATCTGGCCCTGGCCTGCTGGACGCTTTTCGAAATGGCCGGATACGCCCGCGTGGACTTCCGGGTCAGCGAGTTTGGGGAGCCCTATGTCATTGACATCAACCCCAACCCCTGTCTGGCCCCGGACTCGGGACTGGCCGCTGCTGCCCAGTGCGCCGGGCTGGATTATGCGGCCCTGGTCGAAGCCATCGTGCTCGCCGCCGACAAGTAATCGCCATGCACATACAGCACTGCACCCCGATCATGAGCCTCACCTTTCGTCACAAGGCATTTCGGGAGGATGTCGAACACATCCGGGCTATTGTCGAGTCTTCAAACTATTTCAATAAGATGGAAGTGGACATGTCCGTGGAGCTCATCGAGGAATTCCTCGCGGACGGACCAAAGAGCGGCTACCGCTTTTTGTTTGCCGAATCTCAGCAGGTGCCGGTGGCGTTCACCTGCTACGGCCCCATCGAAGCGGCTCCTGGCCGGTTTGACCTGTACTGGATCGCAGTGCTGAATGAATACCGGAGCCTGGGTGTTGGCCGGGAGATCCTAGCTGCCACCGAGGAGCGG
>JAHJKV010000311.1 GCA_018822065.1 Pseudomonadota bacterium | reverse complement strand
GCCGGTGACGTCGCCGCAGGCATAGACTCCGGGAATATTGGTACGCATGCTGCGGTCTGTGACGATGAAGCCGGTGGCGTCGAGTTCCACGCCCAGTTCCTTGGCCAGTTCGTTGTGCGGGATGTAGCCAACGGCCACGAAAACACCGTCGATTTCCAGTTCCCGCGTCGCGCCCGTCTCGGTGTCCTTGAGCCGGAGCCCGGTCACCTTGCCCTCGTCGCCCACGATCTCCTCCACTGCAGTGTTCCAGACGACCGGGATGCCCGCGCGGTCTACGGAGTCTTGAAGGTGCTTTTCGGCCCGGAATACGTCCCGGCGATGAATGATGGTCACCTCGATGCCCAGGTTCTTCATGTACAGGGCGTCGGTGAGGGCCGTATTGCCGCCGCCAACCACGGCCACGCGCTTGGACTTGTAGAGATAGCCGTCGCAGGAGGCGCAGTAGTTGACCCCACGTCCGAAATACTTCTCCTCGCCAGGGGCGCCCAGCTTGCGATAGGTGGCCCCTGTGGAGAGGATCACGGCCTTGGCCGTGTAGATTCCCCGATCCGTGGTCAGCTCGAAGCCCTCCTCGGTCCGGGTGATGGAGTTGACCCCCTCGCCCTCGTGGATGCGGGCATACTGCCGGGCGTGTTCGCTCATGATGTCCATGAGTGTCTTGCCCGGAATGCTGGCGTAGCCGGGATAGTTTTCCACCACTGGCGTGGTGGCCACTTGGCCGCCGACAATCGCCTTTTCCAGGATGATGGTCTTCAGTCCAGACCGCTCGGCGTAGATGCCTGCCGTGAGCCCGCCAGGGCCAGCCCCCACGATGACCAAGTCGAATTCGCCCGGTTCGCCCGCCTCGGCCTGGGGCATGCCGGGGACTGCTCCCTTGCGCAGCTCTTTCTCGGCATCCTTGCCGGTGACCAGTTCCAGGATGAACCGCTCCTCGGGCATGAGCCCGAGCTGCCCGAAGCTCTCGGTGTAGTTGGTCTGGGGAACAGACCCCACCCCGTACTTTTCAGCCAGGTCCGGGTGCTCGTCGATCTCCACGCTCTCCGCGCTGACCAGATCGGGCCGGGCAATGGCCGCCTTGATCGCGTTCAGCACCTGTCCCGGACAGTAGGGGCAGTTGGGGGTGACAAAGACCTTGACCGCGCGCTGTTCCTGCAACTCGGCCAGCAAGCCTTCGGAGGCGGCGGAAAGCCCGCTCTTATTCAGGGAAACTTGCATGATGGCGGTGAGGAAGGATCGTCCCTCCTCGCCCACGGGAGCGCCCGTGAAACGGATGGCATACTTGTCCGGGCTGATGAGGATGGTGGGCGAATGAGTGACCTCGCGCTTGGTGGCCTGGGCGCTGCCGATGAGGTGCAGGTTCACCTTGATCCGAGGACTCAGCCGGGCCAGGTCGCGGGTGAAATTCACGCAAAACTCGTTGTAGGGGTCGTTGTACCCGTCCTGGGTGAAGAGTTCGAGGGTGACCTCGTCCTTCATGTTCGCGAAGAGTTCACCCAGCTGTTTCACCGAGTCCTGGGGCAAAAACCAGTCGCTCTGTTCCTGTCCGGCGCCATTGTCGCTGTCATTGACATAATCTGGGGTCATATCAAACGCTCCATTTGTCTTTGGGATCGATTCTGATATTTAATACTAAGGTTTTTTGCAGGAATGACAACCGGCAGGGAAGGGGCTAGGTTCAGTCCATGAGCACTCTTCAGATCGGCGCACACATGTCCATCGCGGGCGGCCTGCATCGGGCCTTTACGCATAGCATGGCCGTGAACGCCACTGCGCTGCAAATATTCACACGCAACCAGCGGCAGTGGAAGATACCGCCCCTGGGACCGGAGGACGTGGAGCAATTTAAGGCCGCCTGGGCCACTTGGGGCAACTATCCCGTGGCCGCCCACGACTCCTACCTCATCAACCTGGCCAACCCTGAACCGGACAAGGCGGACCGGGCCATGCAGGGCTTTGCCTCCGAACTCGGGCGCATCGAGACCCTGGGCATCCCCTGGCTGGTGACCCATCCGGGCTCGCACCTGGGCCAGGGGGTCGAGTCGGGCATCCGGCGCTATGTGGCGAATCTGGACCAAGCCATCGAGGCTTCGGGCACCAGCATGGCCGTGGTCCTGCTGGAAACCACTGCCGGGCAGGGAACCAATCTGGGCGGGTGTTTCGAGGAGCTGGCAGCGATGATCAGGGCTTCACGCTACCCGGAGCGTCTCGGTGTCTGCCTGGACACCTGCCATGTCTTTGCCGCCGGGTATGACCTGCGCACCAAGGCTGGAGTGGCCGCCATGCTGGAGGCCTTCGAG
>JAHJKV010000310.1 GCA_018822065.1 Pseudomonadota bacterium | reverse complement strand
GGGGATCATCGAGGTGGCCCCCCTGGCCTTCATGCGCGGGCGTACCCTGAACGACGCCTTTGTCATCCTGGACGAGGCCCAGAATACCACGCCGGAGCAGATGAAGATGTTTTTGACCCGGCTCGGCTTCGGGTCAAAGGCCGTGGTCACCGGCGATGTCACCCAGATCGACCTGCCCACCCAGCAGCAGTCAGGGCTCGTCCAGGCCCGGATCATCCTCAAGGACGTCAAGGGGATCAGCATCGTCCATTTTTCCGACAACGATGTCATCCGGCATCCGCTGGTGGGGCGCATTGTTCAGGCTTATGAGAAATATGGCAACGGCGGGGGCAAGTGATGGTCGATGTCGTGGTCAGCACGCGGCTTGATGGCCGGTTTCGGCTCTCCAGGTTTGAGCTGTCGGGGATGGTTGACGGCCTGGTGGAGGCCATGGGGATCGAGGTGGGGAGGTTTACTCTCCGGTTGGTGGATGATGCCGAGATCAGTCGATTGAACCTAGCTTTCCTTGGTTGTATAGGCCCAACAAATGTTTTGAGTTTTCCGGTGGATGCGAATGAAGAATCCGTTGACGAGTCCTGGGGAGAGATCGCTCTTTCCGTGGATACACTGGCACGAGAGACGGACCTCTACGGACAGGAACCGGCCGAACATCTGGCCCGGCTTTTGGCCCACGCCATCTTGCATCTGACGGGCATGGACCATGGCCCGGAGATGGACATGCTCACCGAGGCCGGGGTGGAGCGTTTTCGGACCGACTGACCGCGACATGTCCCCTGATGCGCGGATTGCCGCGCAACCCGCGCCATTTCTGCTTTACTTTCATTTGTACCTCATGCAAAATACACCTCTTTTCGTGCAGGCTGGAGCCAGGAGTTGAATGGTATCATGAGACATTTTTTGAGTATTTATGACGTGTCCCCGGAGGAGGCCGAAAAGGTTTTGCTCCGGGCAAAGGCTATGAAAGACGGGGATATTCGGACCACGCAGCTTTCCGGCAAGACGATTATTCTCATCTTCGAGAAGGCGTCGACCCGGACCCGCGTCTCCTTTGAGGTGGGCATCAAGCACCTTGGGGGTTCTTCTCTGCTCATGACCCCGGCGGAATCCCAGTTGGGGCGGAGTGAGCCTCTGGAAGACACGGCCAAGGTCCTTTCGCGCTATGTTTCCGGGTTGGTTGTGCGTACCTTTGGGCAGGAGATTGTCGAGACCCTGGCTGAAAATGCCACTATCCCAGTGATCAATGCCCTGACTGACCAGTACCATCCCTGCCAGATCATGAGCGATGTGCTGACCATGTATGAACGCACTCCCAAGCTCGACCAGGTCAAGGTGGCCTGGGTGGGGGACGGCAATAACATGGCCCACTCCTTCATCAATGGGGCGACCCGGTTTCCCTATGCCCTGAGCCTAGCCTGTCCGGACGGGTATCTGCCTGACCAGGAGGTCTTGGACAGGGCTTTGGCGCTTGGTGCGAAGATCGATCTGAGCGACGACCCCGTGAAGGCTGTGTCCGGGGCCCACTATGTGAACACAGACGTCTGGGCCTCCATGGGCCAGGAAGAGGAACAGCGCGAGCGAGAATCTGTGTTTGCGGAATACATGGTCGATGCGAATTTGATGGGACATGCCGCCCCCGGCGCAAAGTTCATGCATTGCCTGCCTGCCCACCGGGGAGAAGAGGTCAGCACCGAGGTTATCAATGGACCGGACTCCATAATTTTCGATCAGGCTGAAAATAGACTGCACATGCAGAAGGCGATTATGGAACTGATCCTGGCGTAGTGATAAGTAATAATGCCAATTAAAACTCAATAATCTAGAGAAAGTCTAAATAAAGTCATGAAAATAGAAAAAGTCGTACTCGCCTATTCAGGTGGTCTGGATACCTCGGTTATCCTCAAGTGGATCAAGAAGCACTACAACTGCGAAGTCGTCACCCTGACTGCAGATTTGGGCCAAGGAGAGGAATTGGACGGCATCGAAGAGAAGGCTCTGAGTACCGGGGCTTCCAAAGCCTATGTGGAGGACCTGCGCGAGGAGTTTGTGCGGGATTATATTTTCCCGGTGTTCCGGGCCAATGCGCTCTATGAGGGACGGTATCTCATGGGCACCTCCATTGCGAGGCCGCTCATTGCCAAGCGCATGGTGGAGATCGCCGAGAAGGAAGGGGCTCAGGCCGTGGCTCACGGTGCCACGGGCAAGGGCAATGACCAGGTGCGCTTCGAGTTGGGAGCTATGGGCCTGAACCCGAAGCTCAAGTGCATCGCTCCCTGGCGGGAGTGGGACCTGAAAAGCCGCACCGACCTCTTGAACTTTGCGGAGGAAAACAACATTCCGGTCCCGGTCAGCCGTAAAAAACCCTGGTCCATCGATGCCAATATGCTGCATATTTCTTTTGAAGGCGGCGAGTTGGAAGATCCCTGGTGTGCGCCAG
>JAHJKV010000033.1 GCA_018822065.1 Pseudomonadota bacterium | reverse complement strand
GGAGCCCCCTTGTCACGTGTTATATGAATCTCATCATACCATGAATCACGTTTCGAGTGTAAAGTAAAATGTTGATCCGCTTCCCACGCGGCCTTCGGCCCGGACATACCCTCCATGACGGTGCACCACGCGGTGGACGATTGCCAGACCGATGCCGGTGCCTTCGAATTCTTCAGGGGTGTGCAGCCGATTGAAAGCATGAAAGAGCTTTCCAGCGTACTGCATGTCGAAACCTGCACCATTATCTTGAATGTGGAATACGGTTTTGCCTCTTTGCTTGTCAAAGCCGAATCGGATTTTGGCGTTGCTTGTCTTTGCGGTGAACTTCCAGGCATTGGAGAGCAGGTTTTCGAGCAGCAGCCGCACCAGCCGCGGATCGGCAAAGGCGGTGGCCCCTTCGGCGATGCTGATGCTCACGCGCCGGTCCGGGAAACGTTCGGTCATCTCCTCAAGAATCTCACTGACCATGGCGGAAATGTCCATGGTTTCCCTGTTCATTTCCGAACGGCTGACCTGGCTCAGGTGCAGGATGTCGTCGATGATGTCGCCCATGCGCTGGGTGGCCCGGCGAATCCGGTCGAAATAGTCCCGACTCTCCTCGTCAAACACCTGGCCATAGTCCTCCACCAGTACCTGGCTGAAGCCGTCGATGGCCCGGAGCGGGGCGCGAAGGTCGTGGGAGACGGAATAGGAGAAGCTCTCAAGCTCCCGCATGGCCGATTCCAGTTCGGCGGTGCGCATCAGTACCCGTTGTTCCAGTTCAGCGTTGAGCTTGAAAATTTCCTCTCGGGCACGTTTTTGTTCGTTGACGTCCTGGATAGCACCATCGAGCAGGGCGGTTGTCTGGTCGCGTTCGTAGACCAGTCGTCCAGAGAGATGCACCCAGAGGATGGAGCCGTCCTGTTTTCGAATCGAGGTTTCAAAGCCGGAGGTGGAGCCCTCCTTGCCGACGCGGTTCACGAATTGTTCCCAGTCCCAGGGGGAGACGAGCAGGTGGCGGGGGAAGGAAGTTACTGCGGCGCGGGACTCCATGTTCCGGTCATAGCCGGTCAGAGAGAGGAACGCGGGGTTTTTATTGATGACCTCACCAGCCAGGTTAGTCTGGAAGATGCCTTCCACCGCGTTTTCAAAGATGTCTCGGTATTTGCGGCGGGCCTGGCGCAAGGCCTCCTCGATCCGTCTGCGTTTTCGTATCTCCCTGTCGCGTTCCAAGATGCGAGTTTCCAGTTCGTGGGAATGATTGGTGAGCATTACCTCGCGTTCCTGGTAGTAGTCGATGCGTCCTTTAAGCTCTTCGGGCGAGACTTTCATCTCCGCCAGCATTTCGCCGTAGGCAGTGGTCAGTTCAACGGTTTCCGCCTCCGAGAAGATGTCTGCGGTTTCCACTGCCTTGTGCGCGGCAGCCGAGCCGATGGCCCCAGCCAATCCCTGTTCGATGCGACGGTGCAATTCGGTCAGGTGAAGCAGTGAGATCTCGCTCCGTTTCGAAAGTCCGACTTCGTCCACGGCACCGTCGAGCATCTCTTCGACGATCTGGTGAGCGAAATAGTGGGAATAGAGATCACGGTACTGGGCGAGTTTTTCGTCGATAGAGATCAGGGTGCAACTCCGGCCGAGCATGGGTTCAAGCCCTGGTCTGGATCCTGTGTTGGTGAACTGTTCCACTTCGTGCGCTGTGCTGGGTTTGCCCAGGAGAGATCCGGTCACGAATAGGCCGATATTGAAAAACATGGTCCAGAACACGGCGTGGGAGATGGGATCCAGCCCGGAGACGCCGAAGAGTTGCTCGGGACGCAGAAAGGAGATGCCGAAGGGGCCTGTCTCAAGCATGGAGGAAACGCTCCAGCCGCTCTTGATGAAAGAGGGCAGGATCAGCGTGTAGAGCCAGAGCGCGAAGCCCGCGCCCATTCCTAGGAGAGCCCCGAGTTGGTTCGCTTTTCGCCAAAAGAGTCCAGCGATGGCTGCCGGGGCAAACTGCAACACCGCGGCAAAGGAGAAGATGCCGATGTTCACCAGCATGTAAGACTGGCCGATGGCCCGGTAGAACCAGTATCCGATGAGGATGAACCCGGCCACCACAAACCAGCGCAGAATCAGCAGGTGCCGCCTGAGCCCGCTCAGGCCGGGGGTGACGTCGATGAGCGGCAGGAGGAGGTGGTTGGAGGTCATTACCGCCATGGTCATGGAGGTGATCATGATCATACTCATGGCAGCGGAAACGCCGCCCAGGAAGACGAAGAGCGCCAAAAACGGTTTGCCCGCCTTGAGAGGCAGGGCGAGCACGAAGGTGTCTGCGGTGTCGGCTGGCAGGCCAGCCAGGAGCCCGCCCATGGCGATGGGCACCACGAAGATGTTGATCAGCAGCAGATAGAGGGGGAACATCCACATGGCGGTGAGGATATGGCGTTCGCTTGGGTTTTCCACAACAGTGACGTGAAATTGCCGGGGCAGGAAGAGAATGGCCGAGATGGCCAGGATGAGGTAGCTGGTCCAGGTCACGTAGGAAGCGCCGGACTCGGAGCCAAGGGGAGCGAACAGCCCGGCGGCTTCGGCCCGCCCCAGGACGTCTCCGAATCCGTCATAGAGGAAATAGGTCACGAAGATGCCAACGGACAAAAGCGCCGTGAGCTTGACCACGGACTCTACGGCCACCACCGCGATCATGCCCTTGTGTCGCTCGGTGGGGTCGATGCGGCGCACCCCGAAGATGATGGTGAAGAGGATGATCAGGCACACCAGGATGGGGCCGGCCGAGTCGTGCATGAGCAGGGAGAGGGTGCTGGTGGGCCGGGTCAGAATGTTGAAGGTGTTGAGGATGGATTCCAGCTGGAGCGCGATATAGGGGACGGTGCCCACCAGGGCCAAGAGGCTGGCCAGGGCGGCCACGCGCTGTGACTTGCCGTAGCGGGCCGAGAGGAAGTCGGCGATGGAGGTGATGCGGTGTTCACGCTTGATGTGCACCATGCGGCGGACAACGATCCAGTAGAGGCAGATGGCGATGGTCGGGCCGATGTAGATGGTCAGGAACAAGAGGCCGGACTGGGCGGCGCTTCCCACGGAACCGTAGTAGGTCCAGGCTGTGCAGTACACAGCCAGGGACAGGGTGTAGACCAGGGGGGACTCGGCCAGGCCTGGTTTTTTGTTGGTGCGTCGTTCCACGAAGAGCGCCAGGACGAAGAGGAGTCCCAGGTAGCAGATATAGCTCAGGAGGACGACGGCGGAGTCAAACATGCGCTACTCCGCATCCTTGTCGTGGGTGCTGGCGATGGCCCAGGCAATGATTGCCAGGCAGATGACGAAGCCTGCCCAGATGGCGAAGAGGGTGACATAGGCACGGTCGAGGTGGCCGCTGGCGATGGCATCCAGAAGGGGCCATCCAAAGAAGATCAGACAGAGGCAGAAGAGCAGCCCAAGCATTCCAGGCTGGGAAAGAGCTTCCTTCAGCCGCTTGCTCATGTCTCCTCCCTCTGGCGTTAGTGTCAAAACAAGAGTGAATCTCTGCCAACCATCTGTAAGCAATAAAATTAATACAGTTCGACCTTTACGTCAATGCAGGCTGCCGAAGAGCTGGACAGGGGTGGCGCGGGCTCAGTTTGTCCGGTTGTGCCAGGTCCAGGCCGAACGGACAATGGTGTCGAGATCAGAATGGCGGCAAGTCCAGCCAAGGAGACTGGCCGCCAATT
>JAHJKV010000309.1 GCA_018822065.1 Pseudomonadota bacterium | reverse complement strand
CTTCGCACATGACCCGGCCGCAGTAGTCGCACAGCCCTGGTCGTTTTTCATGGCTGGGGCAATAGGCGTTGCCCCAGGGGTCTTCGTTGTATCTGTTTTTAAGCGAGGCACCGCAGACCGTGCAGCGGGGGCGGAAGCGTTCGGCAAAGCAGGCGGTGCAATAGGGTTTGCCGTCGTTTTCGTGGAAGGACTCGCCCTCAAGCAGCTTGTTGCAACCAGTGCAACGCAGGCAGTCGGGGTGCCAGGTCCTGCCGAGGGCCGTGGCGTACTGTCCGGTGATGGGTTTGCCGCACTTGGCGCAGCGGGGGGCAAAGCGTTCGGCATAGCAGGAGGGGCAGAGCTTGCGGCCCTCGTGTTCATGAAAGCCACCCTGCAGTTCAATGCCGCAGATGTCGCAGGTGAAGCATTCTGGGTGCCAGTCGCGACCCAGAGCCTGGACGTATTGGCCTTCGATTTCCTTGGTGCAACCAGCGCAACGGGGCATGGGGCCTGTGTACCCCATCATCTCTGGAAAGTGAAATGGCTATGGCCAGTGACTCGCAGCGGGATTCGTCGTCTAGGGAGGGAGAGGCGTTGTCTTAGGGGTGCAACAGCGTCAGTTCGTGGTGCTGCCCTTGGGCGCGGTCTGGTCCGCACCGGGGACATGGGCGTTTATGGTCGAGATCACCTGGGCCAACAGCACGGGTTTGATCAGCACATCGTTCATCCCAGCAAGAAAGCATTCGGTGCAGTCGTCTTCGGCGTGGGCGGTGATGGCGATGATGGGCACCTGGTTGGTGTCGGTCGTGAGTTTCCGGATGGCCCTGGCTGCCTCCAGCCCCGACATTTCTGGCATCTGAAGGTCCATGAGGATCAGGTCGCAGGGATGCTGTTCCAGGTGTTCCAACACTTTTCGCCCGTTGTCGACGATGACGGTTTCGTGGCCCAGCATGTGGAGATACCGTTCCAGCATGACCGCATGCACTCGGTCGTCTTCGGCAATGAGAATGTTAAACATGACAGGATGGTAATCCCAGCTTGTTCTTGCGGTCAAGATTTTGCTTGCATTGCGGAAATGGTCAGTTGTCCGGTTGGTCCAAGGAGCGCCAGTGCTTGTCTCTTTAGATCATCAAGGAATCGTTCCCAATGACAAGCGCAGATGGGGGCTCAGGTCAAAGTAGCATATGCAATGATGCGTTTGAATTCGGGAGTTTTGGTGTCCAGGTTGGAGGCGAGGGTGGCACCGTATTGGCCTGCTATGGTCCATACTATCTGGGCCTGGTTTTCGGACAGTATCGAAGAGATTAGGTCGGAGAGGCCCCAGATGGTGCATTGCTGACCCTGCTGCAGGGCGGACCGTAAAGTGGTGTTGGGCGCGAAGCGGATGCCCGTAGCGGAGAGGTCTACTATTCTGCCTTCCAACTTCGTGTCATGTATCTTCAGGGTGCAAGCTTGGGGTGTATGAAAACGATAGCGCAGGTGCTGGCGACCCTCCGGGGCCGTGGGGGTGTCTTGTTTATCGATATAGTTCAGGAATTTCCTTGCCTCCTCGAAGTTCGGATCGTTTTCCAGGGCGAGGAGGAGGTATTTTCGACAGGGGATGATATCCTTTTTTTCATAGTGGACTCGGGCGAGGTTGAAGAAAATGTGATCGTCCTCGGGATTGACGCGGAGCAGGGCTCCATAAAGGTCGATGGCTTCGTCGAAGCGCCCTTGTTTACGCGAGGCGATGCTCTCGTGGTTGATTTTGCTTTTGTGCTCCAGGGCCACCTCATCAAAATTTGGCAATTTCGAGAGCATGTCGAAGGAGAGTTCCTCGCGTTGGTTCTTGGGAATCCCTGGCAGGTGTTCCTGGTCGAACTGCAGGGCTCCGAGCACCATTCGTTCTTCGTGAATCAGTTCAGGTCCCTGTCCGTTGGACTGGGACAGCTTGTGCCCCAGGCTTTCAAGGAGCGGCTGGATGGTCGTTGTATAAAGGGAATGATCAAGGGTGTAATTCGAGAAGAAATCTTTTGAAGAAAGTATCTTTGACACAAGCGTCGGCAGTCCTTCCGCATTCATGGCCCGAAGCAGGACTTGGTTGTCATTCAGGTAGATGGCGAACCAGCTGAGGCGCTGGGTGCTGGTTTGCTGTGTTGCCCCAGCCCCGAGTTCGCGATTCATTTCAGAGTAATATGTTCCGGCTATTGTGGGCATGTTTCCCCCCATGTGGAGCAGTGCTGGCCTAGTTGTCGGAATCAAGCTTGGTTGTCGGGCGGATATAGATTACCACGAAGCGTCTGTCCAGAGAGTGAGAACAATCCCTTGCGGCATCCCGGCCCATTCCCGGCTTTGGTCCTTGAACAAACCTCCTCCTGTTGCTATCGCTATTACATGGTTGAAAAAATGATCACCACAAGCACGGCGGACCTGAAGGAGAAGACCAGGCGCAGGCGTGAGCTGGTCGTTGCCGTGTTCTGTTTTGCGCTCATCGGGGTGCTCACCTGGGTGCAGCTCAAGTACATGGGGGTCAACTCCTATCTCTTTGTTGGCTTGCTGGAGTTGAACTTCATTCTGCTCCTGCTGGTGCTCTTCATCGTCACCCGAAATGCGGTGAAGCTCGTCTTGGAGCGTCGGCGCAAGGTGCTCGGGTCCAAGCTCCGAACCCGTCTGGTGCTCGCCTTCATCTCTCTTTCGCTCGTCCCTACCGTGCTCATGTTCCTGGTCACAGTGAAGTTCGTGCAAACCTCCGTGGAATATTGGTTCAAAGACCAGGTGGAGGAGAGCATGGAACAGGCCTTGAGTCTGGGCGATGCGTTTTATCGCGCTGCCCAGAGCAAGCTCCAGGCCCGGGCCGAGGCCATGGAGCAGGAGATACGGGAGAAGAAATTCAAATGGGGCGGTCGGGGCATGGACGAGTTTCTGGATGCCAAGTTCCAGGAGCACGGACTGACACTGCTCTCAGTGATCAACCCGGATGGCACCTTCCAGAACCAGCATTTCGCAGAAAGTATCGAAGGAGACTGGACGGAAATCAAGGATCGGGTCGAGAAAGAGATCAGGAAGGAGATCAGGGGGGGGGCAAAGGGCCCGATCAAGCTCCCAACGGTCCAGAACGATCTTATTCTGGTGTTCAAGGCCGTGGACGAGGGGGCGACCGGATTTTTGATTCTTGGCGAAACCGTCGGCCAGGGCGTTCACTACAAATATCGACAGGTCCTCAATGGATTGAACGAGTACCAGAAACTCAAGAGCCTCAAAACCCCGTGGACCATGACCCTGTACATGACCCTGGGGGTCATGACCATGCTCATTATTCTCGGGGCGATCTGGTTCGGCTTTCGGCTGGCCAAGGAGCTCTCTGCCCCGGTGCAGGCCCTGGCGGCAGGCACGGAACGGGTGGCGCGCGGGGATTACAGCGTTCGCCTGGAGGACCGGAGCGACGACGAACTCGGGTTCCTGGTTCAGTCGTTCAACCGCATGACCGACGACCTGCGGGAGAGCCGGACCCGACTGGATACCTACAACCGCAGGCTCAGCCAGCAGAACCGCGAGTTGCAGCAGCGCGGCCGCTACATCGAGGCGTTGTTGAACAACATTACCTCGGGGGTCATTTCCATGGATTCCGAGGGGCGCATCGGCACCGTGAACCGGGCAGCCCAGGAAATCCTGGGCGTGGATTCCGCTTTTCTGGTCGGCAAGAACGTCATGGACCTGCTCTCTGGTGACATGGCCGCCATGATGGCCGAGGCGGTGTCCCAGATGCGCTCGGACCCTGTGTCCCAGTGGCAGCGGCAACTCGACCTGGAAGCAGGCGGCAGGCAGCGACGGCTGCTGGTGAACGTGGTGTCCCTGGTTACGGACGAGGGCGAGGTCGCTGGCGTGGTAGCCGTGTTCGAGGATATCACCGAGCTTGAGAAGATGCAGCGCATGGCCGCCTGGCGCGAAGTGGCTCGGCGCATCGCCCATGAGATCAAGAATCCGCTTACGCCCATCAAGCTCTCGGCCCAGCGGCTCCAGCGCCGGTTCGGCGAGAGCGTGGAAGACAAGGTTTTCGACGAATGCACCCAGCTTATCGTCACCCAGGCAGAGCGCATCCAGCAGATGGTGACCCAGTTTTCCTCCTATGCCAAACTTCCAGAAGTGACGCCTCGTTCAGATGTTTTGCCCCCGGTACTCAAGGAAGTGGTGGCCATGTTCGAGAATACCCATCAGAGCATACGCTGGAATCTTTCCATCGACGGGGTCGAGGAGGCTTTTCCCTTTGACCGCGAGGGTATCCGCAAGGTGTTCATCAATCTCTTCACCAACGCGACCGAGGTGCTGGGCAAACGCAAGGACGGTCAGGTGGACGTGACGGCTCGGCATGACCGAAGCCGGGCGCTGGTGGTCCTGGAGGTCCGTGACAATGGCCGCGGCCTGACCACCGAAGAGATGGACCGTTTGTTCGAGCCCTATTTTTCAAAGAAGAAAGGGGGCACCGGCCTGGGTCTGACCATTGTGCGCGCCATCATCAATGACCATAAAGGCCGTATTCATGCGGACTCGAACCCCAGTGGCGGCACGACGTTCCATATCGAACTTCCCGATGCATAGAAAAAGCCGGCCCCGCAGGGCCGGCTTGTGACGTTCTTGGGATTCGGGTCGGCTAGTAGCGCCCGAATTCGTCGTCGTCCAGGGCAATGATCTCTTCGGGGGAGATCGCCTTTGAAGACTTCGTGGCTTCACCCCATCCGTTTGAGCTGTTCGCCTTCGGCTTTTGGGGAGCCTTTGGGGGAGCCTGGGGGAGGGCTTGGGCCGGGGCCTTGCGTACGACCTTCTTTGTCTGGCCCTCATTGGTGCCCAGGTTGAAGCGGGCCATCATCTTTTCGAGTTGGGTGGCCTGGGAAGAAACCTCTTCTGCAGCGGAGGCGGTTTCCTCGGCGCTGGCCGTGTTGCGCTGGGTCACCTGGTCCACCTGGGACAAGCCTTCGTTGATCTCGCTCACCGCGCCAGCCTGTTCGTTCGATGCGCTGGCTATCTGGGCCACAAGTTGGGCTGCCGAGGCAATGTGCTCAACGATGCCCGTGAGCGCCTCGGAGGTCTGAGTAGCGATCTTGCCGCCATTTTCGACCTTGTCTGCCGAGCCTTCGATGAGTTCCGCCGTCTCCTGGGCGGCCTTGGCGCTCCGTCCTGCAAGGTTGCGAACCTCTTCGGCCACCACGGCGAAGCCCTTGCCGTGTCGTCCTGCTCGGGCGGCTTCCACGGCGGCGTTCAGGGCTAGCAGGTTGGTCTGGAAGGCGATTTCATCGATGACCTTGATGATCTTGGAGATGGCCTGGCTGGAGTTATTGATGTCGCCCATGGCATTGACCATGAGAGCCATTTCGCGGGTTCCCTGCTCGGCTGCCCTTTGGGCTTCCTCGGCCAGCGTGTTCGCTTTCGTTGCGTTTTCGGCGTTCTGCTTGGTTTGAGCCGAGATCTGGGTCATGGAGCTGGTGATCTGCTCCAGGGAGGCGGCCTGTTCGGTGGCCCCCTGGGAGAGTTCCTGGCTGGAGTCCGAAACCTGGGCCGTGCCCATGTTGATCTGCGAGGAGGCCTCGTTGATGGTGCCGATGATCTGACGCAGGTTGCCGACCATCTGCTGCAGGGCCTTGCCCAGGGAGTCGGCCTCTGAATTGAGCGCCACGTCCACGGTCAGGTCGCCGTCGGCAATGGCTGTTGCCACATTCGACTTTTCTTCCAGGCTGTCGACCGCAGCGTCCAGGGCCCGGCCGAGCTGGGCCAGTTCATCGTGATTCGTGGGCTTGATCCTTTGGGAGAGGTCGCCCTGGCGGATGGCTTCCGCGAAGTGCATGGAGGCATTCTGCACGATGGAGCCCAGAGAGACATTGGGATCCCCATGGTACTGCGGCCTCCCTGCTTCTTTCAGCTCCGCAAGGATAGCCCGGCGCTCG
>JAHJKV010000308.1 GCA_018822065.1 Pseudomonadota bacterium | reverse complement strand
CAGGGGTTCGAATCCCCTTGGGGTCGCCACCTTTTTTGAAGCCTCGAACGCAAGTTCGGGGCTTCTCTTTTGTGGTGTGGTGACAGCCACTTGCCGTGAAAGAGTGATGCCGTACGTTTCTCATTGATTACTACTGTATTCGTTCGTATTCGCCGGGTGGGTAGCCTCGGTGAGGGGGCTTCAAAAATAGCATCTGTCCGAAAACTCACCTGAGGAGTTGCGACATGAACACGCGACGGTACACAGACTGCCAGATTCAGAGCATACTGATGCAGGTCGAGGACGGTCGTATCCAGGCTGATACCGTGTGCTCGGTCGAGGCAATGGATGGTGCCAGTCTGATCTAGATGATCGGGTCTGAAGCGGAGCGACCCGGAAGTTCTTTTACCGATGCGGAGACCTGGGAGGCGGATTTCTTTCTGGGCGATCCCCCTCCCCTGTGCTACGGTCAGGATGGATTCATGCTCCATGAAGTGGTGGGCGAGCCTGACTGGTCGGAGACACCGGTCCTGAAGGAGCAGACTAAGGGGTTTTTGAATTTGATTCGTCTCAGGGCACACTGAACGCAGATTGAACGCCTTCAAGGAAAGGATTTGCCATCATGGACAAACGTACAGTTCTTGTTCGAACGGCCTGGATCGTGGGCCTGGTCATCACATGCATGGTGCTGCCTTCCGCTGTGCTCGCTGCCCAGGCGGCACAGGGCCAAACCGATTTTCCGGAACAAGACATGCGCCCCGGTGAACAGTCTTCGGAAGCGAACTGGTTCGTACCGTATGTGGCCGAGGGCCTATTTTCCTGCGATATCCCAGCAGAATGGTCTTTGGAGGAATCCCTTGAAGGACCCGCGACGGCGGTGAGCAAGGTGTACCGGATAGTCCTCAGTCGCCCCATGCCGGAGGAGATGCCCATCCGGATCGCTCTTGGTTATTTTGCAGAGGGAAACACCGAGTTCGCCACCATGGACCAGTTCATTGCCACGCACTCACAGCCCATTCTCGGTTCGACTCCTGAGGAGGGTAAACCACCGGTCGCCGAAATCATCGTGTCTGGCCGAACGGCCACGGTATTCACTCAACACCGGAACGAGTTCGTTCCCATGCAGGGCATTTTCGACGCAGCGGTCTTGGATGACGGCCGGGTCTATGAGAACCGGGAGATGATGGCCCGGCAAGTGCCTATGGAGGAACGGTTTGTGCTGCTGCCTGCGGGCGAGGGCTTCTATGTCCTCAGCTACGATGCCCCGACGTCGGTCTTCCAGCAGTTTCTCGGCACCTTCGAACGGGTGATGTCCACCGTCAACGCCATGCGCTAGCTCCCTATCCTCCGGGAGCATCGGTCATCGTTGCACCCGCTCAGCCCAGTGTCAGCCTCACCACTTCTCCCGCATGATCTGCTCGCGCTTGGCCGCGTATTCCGATTCGCTTATGACACCATCTTTTTTCAATCGCTCAAGCTTGCGCAATCGAGCCTCGAAATCGCCTGACGCGCTTGTGGCGGGCGGGTCAGTGCCTCCAAGGTCCACCGTGAGCAGGGAGTTGTCTTCCGGCGTGCCGGCACGAGAGGAAATCAGGGCAAACATGCGAAGGATGGCCAAGCAGCCCACCACCCAGATGAGAAAGAACGCGCCGATCAGCAGTCGCAGAGATCCTTCCGAGTCGGACAGGTCGCTCAGGACTGCATAGGCGAAGACCAAGCCGAAGACCAGAAAGAGCGATATGACCACCATGCCCACCTTGGCCTGCAGCATGGTCAGGTTGCCGGGTGTGACTTCTATGGTGCGCTTGGGCATGACCCCTCCACGGTTTTCAATTATCGATTTTTCTTGAGACAGGAGGCCTGACACTCGGTCAGGGTCTCGAAGGGGGCCTCTCCTTCGCAGCCGCCATAAAAGAAACTCTCGCAGGAGTCCGAGTCGGGGGCATAGAAGAACATCTCAAAGAGCCCCTTGCAGGGGCCGGGATCAGGAATCATGCCGCAGCGTGGGTCGATCCCGGCAACTCCGTTTGACCGGACTTTTTTGGAAAAATCCAGATCCGGGGGAAACAGTCCGTCGACTGGTTCGGTTT
>JAHJKV010000307.1 GCA_018822065.1 Pseudomonadota bacterium | reverse complement strand
GGTGAAAATGTATATCCGTCGGTAGTATCACTGGGGTGTGGCCAAGTTGGTAAGGCACCGGGTTTTGGTCCCGGCATTCGTGGGTTCAAGTCCTACCACCCCAGCCAATCTTGCCGAAATTCGAAGGTGGAGCAGCATGGCACAAATGCACGGCGATCTGAAAATCATCAGCGGTTCCGCGAACACGACGCTGGCTGAGAATATCTGTGAGCACCTGGGCACACGACTGTGCCCCATGCTCCGCGAATCGTTCAGCGACGGCGAAATCCGCATTGAGATCGGCGACAATGTGCGCGGAGATGATGTCTTTGTTATCCAGCCCACCTGCCAGCCCGTCAACTTTCACCTCATGGAACTGTGCATCATACTCGATGCACTCAAGCGGGCCAGCGCTGGCCGCGTCACTGCCGTTGTTCCCTACTACGGGTATGCGCGCCAGGACCGCAAGGTCGCACCCCGTGCGCCCATCTCCGCCAAACTGGTAGCCGACTTTCTGAGCATCGCGGGCATGCACCGCATCGTGACCGTGGACCTGCACGCCGGTCAGATCCAGGGCTTTTTCAACTGCCCGGTGGACAACCTCTTTGCCGCTCCCGTGCTCCTCGACCACATTCGCAAGATCGACGGGGACATCGTCATCGTCAGCCCCGATGCGGGCGGCGTGGAACGGGCCAGGGCCTACGCCAAGCGCGTGGATGCCGGTCTGGCCGTCATCGACAAACGCCGCGACAAGCCCAACCAGGCCCAGGCCATGCATGTCATCGGCAACGTCAAAAACAAGGTGGCGATCATCGTTGACGACATGATCGACACCGCCGGGACCATGGTCGCGGCCAGCCGGGTGCTCTTGGAAAACGGGGCCTCGGAAGTAATGGCCTGTGCCACCCACGCGGTCCTCTCTGGCCCGGCCATCGAACGGATTGAAAACTCTGACTTTTCACAGATATTCATCACCGATACCATTCCGCTGACCCCGGAAAAGAAAAAGTGCACCAAGCTGACGAAGCTCTCGGTTGCGGGATTGCTGGCCAAGGCCATCAACAACATCCACACCGAAAGCTCCGTCAGCGTCCTGTTCATATAACGATCAACCATTTTACTTGTCCGCTCGTCCGTCAATAGGTGGCGGCCAGGGCAACCAGGAGGAAATCAACCATGGCAAAGAAAACAATTGAAACACTCACCGTCACAGAACGCACCGCGACAGGCAAAGGCCCTAACCGCCGCCTTCGCGTCCAGGAAATCATCCCCGGCGTCTACTATGACCAGCATGGGGCCAATAGACTCTTTCAAGTGGCATATCTGCCCTTCTCCAAGCTCTACAAGAAAGTCGGCACCACCCAGGTGTTCAACCTCAGCATCGGCGGCGGCGACCCACTGCCCTCCCTGGTCTGGCGCATCAAGAACGACCCCGTTCGAACCATGCCCAAGCACCTCGACTTCTTCGGCGTGGACCTGGACAAGGAACTGAGTGTGTTCGTTCACTTCTCCCTGGTGGGCGACTCTGTCGGCGTCAAGCTGGGCGGCATCCTCAACCTGTTCCGCGAAGGCCTGGAACTGACCTGCAAGCCCCTGGATATTCCTGAGCACATCGAAATCGACATCACCGACCTGGATATCAACCAGTCCATCTCCATAGCTGACCTGGAGCTCCCCGAAGGCGTCAAGTTTGACTATGACGAGAACTTCGCCCTTGTGTCCATCTCTGAACGGACGACTGAAGAGGATGAAGAGACCGAAGAAATGGATGCTGAGGTCGAGGAAGAAGAAACCGAGGCCGAAGAATAAGACCTCTGAGCATTACACCCACGTCCCCGGACGCCTTTGCGGGCGTCCGGGGATTTTCGCTTTTCGCAGCTCTCTGATATAGTCCACTACGGAGACACCACGGCTATGGAATACAAATGGCTTTTTGTCGGGCTCGGCAATCCTGGAGACCAGTACCTGAACACCCGGCACAACATGGGTTTTCTCACTGTCGATCGGTTTCTGGAACTGGCCGGGACCCGTAAATCCATGCGCTTGCAACTGCTCCGGGACGTTGCGGACTATCAACTTCATGCCATGCTCTTTGCCGGAGCGCCCTGCCTGCTGGCCCGCCCCCTAACCTACATGAACCTCTCGGGTCGTGCGGTAGCCAACATATGCGGCCATCACCTGATCAAGCCGGACCAGGTCGTGATCATGCACGATGAGCTGGACCTGGAACTGGGACGCATCAAGCTGAAGAAAAGTGGAGGCGCCAACGGCCACAATGGCGTTCAGTCGGTAACGGACTGCCTTAACTCCGGTGAGTTTTGGCGCCTCAGACTTGGCATCGGACGCCCCAGCCAACCCGGCCATATGAGCGATTTCGTCTTGGATGAATTGTCCGCCCAGGAGCTGGAATTGGCAGTCGCCACCGTGGACCGAGCCGTAAAGGGGCTTGAAATGTTCGTCCGCCGCGGACCGGGCTTTGCCCAGCAGGCCCTGCATACGCCTCAAAAACCCGAGGAAACAGAGCCCTAGGCATGGACTACCGGAACCGATTGCGCTATACTGATGGATGCGCGTGTCAATCGTAGCCCGCGCCTCAAGGAGATTGCTGAACAGTGTTTCAACTCAATGAATTGGTCGTATACCCCTCCCAGGGAGTCGGACGAGTAGAGAGAATC
>JAHJKV010000306.1 GCA_018822065.1 Pseudomonadota bacterium | reverse complement strand
TACCAATACTCCGTTCACATTGTCAAGGGCTATGATGTCGGCACAATTGTCGGGCTTCACGCTTCCACCGTATAATATCCTGATTTCATTTGCTATTCCAGGAAGTATTTCTTGCAACTTTTTCCTGGTGTAGGTATGTGCTTCGGTGATCTCTGCCGGTCCGGCCACTTCTCCGGTGCCGATGGCCCAAACGGGTTCATAGGCCAGGACAATGCGTTCTGGGGCAATATCTGCAGGAACACCTTTGAGGCCGGCTTCCATCTGTCGCGAAAGCACGGCTTCCACCTGTCCGGCTTTGCGCTCTTCGATTTTTTCGCCGATGCACAGAATGACGGATAATCCCTCTTGCAAACCGTACGCGGTTTTCTGGCCAACAAGTTCATCGGACTCTCCTAGGACATGACGCCGCTCGGAATGGCCAGTCAGGACATAGGTCACGCCCAGATCCTTCAGCTGTCGGGGCGACACTTCGCCGGTATAGGCACCCTCTTCCGCTGGATAGAAGTTCTGGGCACCCACCTCGATGCCACGCGCGCCTTCTCCCAGAGAGGTGTAGACACTACGGATAGAAGGTAGGGGCGGAATGAGGAGCACTTCGCGATCAGACGGCACCTTGCCGCTTATGAGGTCGGCCAGGCCGGTGGCTGTGTCGCGGGATTCTTCCCGAATCTTGAACATCTTCCAGTTGGCTGCCATAAGTTTTTTCATTCCGAACACTCCTTAAGAGCTTTGAATCCCGGCAATTCCTTGCCTTCCAAGAACTCCATGAAGGAACCGCCCCCAGTGGAGATAAAGGTGATCTTGTCGATCAGGCCGGCATGGTGGACCACGGCGTCGGTATCACCTCCACCCACGATGGTTACGCAATCCTGAAGCTCAGCCAAGCACTTGCAGATTTCCAGTGAGCCTGTGGCAAATGCAGGGGTCTCAAACAGGCCCATGGGACCGTTCCAGACTACGGTTTTGGCATCTCCCAGGATGGCACAAAATGATTTGATGGTCTTGGGGCCGATGTCCAGCACCATTGCATCGTCCGGCACTGCGGAGCAGAGGCAGGTTCCGGAACTCGTCACGACGTCAACGTTGGTTCCATACAAAAAGTCCGAAGGCAGGTGAATGTTCGTGCCTTTGGCCTGAGCAGCATTCATGATCTTGATGGCCGTATCAACCAAGTCCGGTTCAACCAAAGATTTTCCCATGGAATAGCCTTGGGCGAGCAGGAAGGTGTTGGCCATGGCACCGCCAATGATCAGGTCGTCCACCTTGCCAAGGAGGTTATTGAGGATGCCGAGCTTGGAGGAGACCTTGGAACCGCCAGAAATGGTCACAAAGGGGCGTGCCGGAGCCCGCAGGGCCGTTCCCAGGTATTCAAACTCCTTTTTGATCAGGAATCCGCCGCAGCACGCCTTGGCGTATTTGGGAACGTCCACCACAGAGGCGTTCTCTCGGTGGGCCACCCCGAAGGCATCGTTGACATAGATATCTGCCATGGCCGCAAGGCGGAGGCCATGTTCGCCGCGATCGGCAATGGTTTTTCCGGTTTCATGGGCATGGAAACGGAGATTTTCCAGCATCATCACCTGGCCGATCTTCAGGGCCTTGGCCATCGCTTCGACTTCAGGTCCAACAGAATCAGGGGCCAGGACCACATCGAGTCCCAGGAGCTTGGAGAGATGGGCTGCTACTGGCTTCAAGGTCAGTTCCGGCACCACTTTGCCCTTGGGTTTCCCAAGATGGGCGCAAATTATAATGGCCGCCCCATGTCCTAGCGCATATTTCAATGTCGGCAGGCTGGCGGTTATGCGGTTGTCATCAGTGATGGTCTCACCGTCCAGTGGAACATTGTAGTCCACACGAATGAGCAGTTTTTTTCCGGTCAGATCCAGGTCATCTATGAATTTCATGGTTCCTCCAGAGTTGGTTGCAAATATGTTAGCTTATGGTGCGGTCGAGAAGAATAGCATCCTCTCCTGTATCCGGGTAATACTTACGACGTACTCCTCGCTTCTTAAAACCGAATTTAAGATAGAGGTCAATGGCAGGGTTATTGGATGCTTTTACATCCAGAAAGCCTTTCCGCACTCCCTGTTCCCGGCACCGTGCAAGTAGTGTGGAAAGCAACCGGGCGGCAAATCCCTTTCTGCGGTGCTTTGGGTGGACAGCCAAATTCAGGATTTCCATTTCGTCTAATACTTTTGTATAGGCGAGATATCCCACAATGTCGATACCTTGTCGGATTCCAAGAACGAAAAAAGCTCCCTTTTCAAGGCCCAGTCGGAACTGCTCCTCGGTCCAGTGGTAATTGAAACACAACTGCTCCAGTTCCATGACCTGGCGCATGTCCTGAGGGCCCAGTCGTTCCACACGGATGACTTTTTGTAAATTATCCTGGTGCATGATCTCCATTCTGGGCTCTTCTGAGACACTATGCAAGACCGATGTTAAGCGATACTATGATATCCAGCTAGTTCCTTGGTGACAACACGATGAAATCCAATAAAGAATTTTTCGAAAAACCGAACGGGGAAACCCTGGTCGAGGTCGTGGACACCACAGACCGTCCCTTGATGCATCTGTATTTGAACCAGGTGCATGAGCAACGCCTGCCCCATCGATCCGTGGTGGTGCTCCTCTATGGTCCAGACAACAAAATATGGTTGCAGAAACGAAGTCGCTTCAAGGCGCAGCATCCAGGCCGCTGGGATGTTTCCACCAAGGGCCATGTCCTGGCTGGCGAATCAGCCCACGGGACCGCTGTGCGCAAGGTACAGATGGAACTGGGGCTCAAGGCCGACAAGCTGAAGATGGTGCGCGAACTTCAGGCCGGGCCGGAGACTGGTTTCGAGTTCACCACCGTGTTTTCCCTTGGTCGTCTTGCCCGTTTGCCCGAACCGGATGAGCATGAGGTCGAGGATGGCTACTACTATTCGTCCGAAGAACTCGCCTACTTGGTGCGTGAATTTAGAGAACTCATGACTCCGAAATTGTTGAATATGTGGGAAGGAGACCTGCTCTTTCCGGTCTGGGACGCCCTGTAAAAATCAGCGTATCAGCTCGGCGCTGGCCAGGGAGTGGATGTGTCCATTGGTGGCCAGAATGTCCACGTCCCCCAGATGATAAGGCACGGCCTGGTCGAACCGTGTCACCCTACCCCCGGCCTCTTCCACCAGCAGCAGTCCAGCAGCTGTATCCCAGGCATTCAGCGCATATTCATAGAATCCATCGTAGCGTCCACAAGCAACATATGCCAGGTCCAGTGCGGCAGCACCAGGACGACGCACGCCCTGGGTCAGACGGAGAAATCGCTTGAGATATTTAAGGATGTTTTCGAGATAAATCTCGGTGTCATAGGGAAAGCCAGTGGCAAGGATGGATTGATCCAGTTGTGTGGCAGAGGAAACAGCTATGGGGCTGTCGTTCAAGGTGGCACCATGGTCCCGTATTGCAACAAACTGTTCTCCCAGCAGAGGCAGATCGACCACCCCGGCTACCACGCGATCACGATGCCAGAGGGCCACGGAGATGGCCACGAACGGCAGGGAATGGGCAAAATTGGTCGTGCCATCCAGGGGGTCGATGATCCAGGTCAGTTCTCCTGGGAGGGTTTCCTTAGACGTTTCCTCGGCGAGAAAGTCCGCTTGGGGCAGGAGTTCTGAGAGCTTTTCCTTGAGAAAAAGCTCCACGGCAAGATCCGTTTCAGTAACCAGATCTATTCGCCCTTTGTGTTTGATGGTACGTGGTTTTTTGTTGTTTTCGCGAACGATGTCGCCAGCCTGTGTAACTATGGCTGCTAGTGCACCGCGAAAAGGAAGAATATTGAAATCAGCCATGATCCTGTCCTATTCAGGAAGAAAAACGTCG
>JAHJKV010000032.1 GCA_018822065.1 Pseudomonadota bacterium | reverse complement strand
GGCCATGGCCTGCGGCTGTCTGCCTGTCGGCTTTTCCGGTTTCGGCGGCTGGGACTACATGCGCCAGGCCCAAAACGATCCACGCTTCACGCCTTGGTGGCCTCTGCGTGACGTGCCCTGGACGGGCAACGGCCTCTGGTGCGCGGACGGTGACGTGCTGGATGCGGCCCTCTGCCTGGAGGAGGGTATCAACTGGATTCGAAACAACGATCCGCGCTACCCCGCCACCCTCGACGCGGCGCGCATGACCGCCGAGGCTTATTCCCTGGACACGCAGCGAACGAATATCCTCGCGGTCTGGGATGAACTGGAGGCTTGATCGCGTGCGTCAGACCATCAAGGAAATCAAGGACAGGGGCCTTTCCGCCGGGCTCAAGGCCATGCTCAACGAGAAGTACAAGACCTTCGGGCGGGTTCTGGAGGTGGAGGTTGACACCACAGCCCAACGGCTGACCCTGTTGCTCGACCTCATCGGTGAAACCGAGGGCGTGGAACTGGTCCTCACCGAATATGCCTTCATCCAGGAGGACAAGGCCACCTTCCTGCGCCTGGGGCCCATCGAGACCTCGCGGGGCTGGATGACCACCCTGCTCAACGACCTGGCCGACCGCTCCCTGGACCGCCGCCGCTACCCCATCGAAAACGCGACCATGGCCGGGCTGATGCGCACCCTGCTCTGATCCGTCCGGAACCCAAACCCTTGCCTCCGGTCTGACGATCAGGTACTGCCCGCCCATGGCGAAAAAATCCAAACCCCGCCCCCAGCCAGAAAGTCTGAGGCTGCCCCTGGTGGGCATCGATACCCATGCGCATCTGGATCTGGAGCATTTTAAAGAGGACCAGTTGGACGAGGTGTTTGCCGCCGCCCGCCGTGCAGGTGTGAGCCGGATCGGAAACGTCTTCCTCGGCCCTCAGGCCTATGACCTGAACCGGGAGCGCTTCACAGGCCGCCCCGAGGTCTTCTTTCTCATGGCCGTGCACCCCAACGACACCGCCGCTTTCTCGCCCACCGACATCGAGCTCATGCGCGAACGCTTCCAGGCCGACGACCGGTTGAAAGCCATCGGCGAAACCGGGCTCGACTACTACTGGAAACGGGTGCCCGAGGCGGTGCAGAAAGCGGCCTTCCGGGCACACCTGGACCTGGCCCGTGAGCTTAAGCTCCCCGTGGTCATCCACTCCCGCGATGCGGACGAGGACACCATGACCCTGCTGGTGGAAGAAGGATTCAAGGACCGACCCGTGCTCTGGCACTGCTTCGGCGGCAGCCCGGAGATGGCCGCGGCGGTCCTCAACAACGGCTGGCACATCTCCATCCCCGGCCCGGTGACCTATGCCGCGAACGAGGCCCTGCGCCGGGCCATCCCGCTCATTCCCCTGAACCGGTTGGTGATCGAAACCGACTCCCCCTACCTGACGCCCGAGCCCTGGCGAGGCAAGCAGAACCATCCGGCCCTGGTGGCCTTCACTGCCGCCAAGATCGCCGAAGTCAAGGCCATGGAGCCCGCTGAACTCTGGCGCGCCACGGCCCGCACGGCCCGTGAGTTCTTCCGGCTTGATTGATCCCTAAAGAAATCCCTGAACCCGTCGATACTACTCTTGCGGCATGTTCCGCGAGGTAAACCACTATGCGTATCGACGGAAACACACTCAACCCATTCTGGGCGCTGGAACAACAGCGGAAGCAGCAGGAACACTCTGCTGTTCCTGGTGTGCCCTCCGTCCAAGGGCAGGAGAATGCTTCCGGATTCGCGCTCAATATCGCCTCGCCCAACATCGCCCCGCCCCCCGGCCTGGAGGGCGTGTTCGACTCCAAAAGCACCACCTCCATCTCGGAATTGACTCTGGAACATGGGGTTCCGAAGGACCTGCGCGACCTCCTCGCCCTGGAACTGGAACGCCGTCTGGGCGGTCAGGTGGACGAGGAAGGGGTGGAGAAGGATGTTCATGCCCTGGTGGATTCCCTGGTGGACGCCGTGGGCTACATCAAGGACCAGCACGGCGACGAGGCCGGTGGCGCAGCAATGACCATGCTCCTCGGAGCCACGGACGGCAACGTCACCGAAGACTCCCTGAGCAAGGGGCTGGTCAAGATTCTGGAGTTCGTGGACCGCAACTTCGGCATCGCCTCGGGCAACGCGGCCATCGCCAAGTTCAACGGTTCCCTGAACAATGCCGTCAACGACTACTACGGCAACGGCCTGAACGAAAAGTTCATGGTCGCCACGGACGAGGTTACGAACGTCTCCATTGCCATGCAGGACATGCATGGCCGGATCGTGCGCCGGGCAGCCACGGCCACCGAAGGGCTGGACACCGAGAAGACCTCGAACGAACAACTGCTCAAGGAACTGTCCACGGAACTGGAAGAAGCGACCGACCCAGAAGAAATGCTCAAGATCCGAGCCAAGAAGGCCATGGAGGCCTATGGCTTCATCGCCATGCCCGAGCCGCAACTTCTGAGCAAGAGCGCCTAGCAAGGCACCTCTCCCCGATGTTTCAACCCGCCCTCAAGCGGGTTTTTTTATGTCCTGATCAGGAAAGCAGGCTGGCCTGTGCGCTTTGGCTGAAGCCGAGGGAGCGGTAGATGGCGTTCATGTCCAAGGCCTGGCGAACCACGCTGGCCAAGTGGTCCAGGGCGGATTCGAGGCCGTAGGAGGTCAGGGGGGCGGCCAGTTTGGGCAGGCCCTTGGTGGTGCGCAGGGCATCGATGAACCAGCGGCGAAACTCGTCCTCGTCGAAGACGCCGTGCAGGTAAGTGCCCCAGACGCGGCCCGAGGCCAGGCCGTAGCCCAGGGGACCGTCAGGACCGTGGATGACCACCTCGGCCCCATCGTCCAGGGGCGAGGTCACTCCGTGGTGGATCTCATAGCCCGAAACCACCTTGCCCGAGGGCAGGTGCGTGGCCGTGGCCCTGGTCAGGGTCTTTTCCGCTGCCAGGGTAGTGCGCACGGGCAGAATGCCGAAACCGTCCACACGGCCCAGGCCCGTCTCCAGGCCGAGGGGGTCGTCGATCTCGGCCCCGAGCATCTGGAAGCCGCCGCAGATGCCGATGATCTGGCACTGCTCGGGCAGACTGCGCAGGGCCGCGGCCATGCCCAGGCCCCGCAGAGCCTTCATGTCCGCCACGGTGTTTTTGCTGCCGGGCAGGATCACGGCGTCGGGCTCGCCCAGGTCAAGCGGGGTCTTGACCACACGAAGGTTTACGTCCGGCTCACAGGCCAGGGCGTCCAAGTCATTGAAATTGGAGATGTGCCCCAGGTCCACCACGGCGATGTCCACCATCTGATCGGGACGGTCGGACTTTTTCAGCTCGCAGCCAGGGGTGAGGCCGTCCTTGAAGGAGACGGAGTCCTCCTCGGGCAGGCCGAGGTGTTCGATATAGGGCACGGTGCCTATGACCGGCTTGCCGGTGATGCCATAGGTGGAGGAAATGGCCGGGTCGAGAAGGCTTTCGTCCCCCCGGAACCGGTTTAGGATGAAGCCGAAAACGCGCTCGCGCTCGCGCTCGTCCAGGAGTTCCATGGTCCCCACCAGGGAGGCGAAGACCCCGCCCCGGTCGATGTCGCCCACCAGGAGCACCTGGGCCTCGGCGTATTCGGCCATCTTCATGTTCACGATGTCGTGGTGCTTCAGGTTGATCTCCGCCGGGCTGCCCGCGCCCTCGATGACCATGATGTCGTGCTCGGCGGCCAGGGAATCGTAGGCTGCGCGGACCTTTTCGAAGGCGCGGGGCTTGTAGTCCACGTATTCCTTGACGTCCATATTGCCCACCGGGCGGCCCATGACCACCACCTGGGCTCCGGTGTCGCTACCGGGCTTCAAAAGCACCGGGTTCATGCGCACGTCCGGTTCCAGGCGGCAGGCCATGGCCTGGGTGACCTGGGCGCGGCCCATCTCGCCGCCCTGGCTGGTGACAAAGGAATTGTTGCTCATGTTCTGGGCCTTGAACGGGGCCACGCTGTAGCCGTCCTGGAGGAAGATGCGGCACAGGGCTGCGGTCAGCACGGACTTTCCCGCGTTGGAACTGGTGCCCTGGAGCATGATGGCGGGCTTCTTTTTCTTTTTGGCCACCACCGGCATCTTACGCGTCCCGTAGAATACCTCCATGGCCTCGACAAGCTTCTGGTTGTCCTCTTCATTGCGGACCGCGACGCGGAAATAGGTCGCGTCCAGACCGTGGAAATTGTCGCAGAGCCGGATGGCGATGCGGTTTGCCAGGAGCTTTTCCACCAGGGGCACGGCTGTGTCGTCCAGTCGTTCGGTGCGGCAGAGGATGTAGTTGGCCTCGGACGGGAAAACCTTGACACCTGGCAGCCAGCCCAGGGAGGTGGAGAGCGTTTCGCGCAGCTCGCGGGTGGCCCGGCGCGTGGTGGCCTGGTAGGCGTGGTCCCGCAGGGCCCGCGCGCCCACCCGCTGGGCCGCCGTATTGATGGACCACGAGGGCAGGAGTTTCTTCATCTGGTGGATGATCTCGGGCGGAGCAAAG
>JAHJKV010000305.1 GCA_018822065.1 Pseudomonadota bacterium | reverse complement strand
TACTTGTCTTTGATATTTATTACAAAATTGTAAATTTGTTTTTTTTGATTGATCAAATTGTGCTTTCCCATTGTCTTTCCGTCCCTCCCGTCGTCGTTGCGACATCCGAAAATCAACGTAACCAGGGCGTTCAAAACGCAACCTCGTCTCTCTTTTCCCTGGGAATCTATCAGGAAAACTGGTAAGGAAGATGTCGATCGTGGCAGGTATTCGTGTTGGAACACGATCTCCATTTGATTCATTTTCGGGAGACTGTTGCATTGTATATTTCCATCAAGACAAAATTTTCAGTCCTGACCGCCCTCTCCCTCCTGCTTTTGGCTGGCGGCGTTGCCCTCTATACCTCCCGGAACGTGGAACAGAACATGGTCGTCATGCAGGAACAGGCCGCGGTGAACGCCCTGAACCTGAGCACCATGAACGTCAACGACCAGTATCGCTCCCTGGTTCGCTGGCGGGTGGGCGAGGTCCTGGCGGTCAAACAGTTCCTGGCCGATTTTGCAGCCACCATGGGCGTGGTGGAAGAACAGGTCCACGCCAGCGGTTCCGCCCTCTCCAGTCCCGAGGCCATCCTCGAAGCCTTCCATCTCCCGCAAAATGTCGGCTTCCTCGCCTTTGATCAGGACCTGAACGTGGTCTTCACCCGGGGCAATGTCCCCTCAAAAATCAAGCTCGCCAGCGCGCGCGACATCAAGGGCCGGGCCGTGGCCTCGACCATGCAGCGCGAGGCCCAGGCTGGCCGGACGGCCAACTGCGTGGTCCAGGAAACCGGGGGTACCGAATATTACGGTGCCCACGTCTGGTTGCCGACCTGGAAATGGACCGTCGGGCTCTGGATCGACCTGAACGCTCTCAAGCTGAAAGAGGCCGAACTGACCCGGTCTATGATCCAGGACCTGAACAAAAGCGTGGGCGAGGTGAGCATCGGTTCCTCGGGCTACCTGTTCATCTTCACTGGAAAAAACGGCGTTATCATCCCAGGCCCCGGCCAAACCGTCACGACCCTCGACATCAAAGACGCCCTCACCGGTGAAGATATTCTGGAAAAGCTCAGGCAGGGAGCGGCGACTCCGGGCGTCCCGATCCGGGCCGTGGTCAGAGAACAGGGCAAAAACCGCACCTGGCAGGCCCGTGTAAGCCGGGTCAAGGCATTGGACTGGTACATCGTCAGCGTGGCCTATCTCGACGAGGTCAAGACCCCCGGCCGCAACCTCTCCATCCAACTGGCCATCGGCATCGGCATCACCGCCCTGGTCATTCTCGCGGCCTCCTTGTGGCTCTCTAGCCGCATGACCGCTCCTCTCATGCAGTTGGCCCGCTATGCCCGCAAGGTTCCCGACCAGGACTTCATGGAAGCGGCCGAGGCAGACCCCACCCTGCGGGACCTGGCCAAGACCCGCAACGACGAGGTGGGAGGACTGGCGCAATCCCTGGTCTTCATGGACCGGGCCCTCCGGGAAAGAGTCCAGGAACTGCTCACGGCCACTGCGGCCCGCGAACGCATCGAAAGCGAGCTTGCCGTGGCCCATGAAATCCAGATGGGCATGCTCCCCCGGGCGTTCAAACAAACCGAAAATCCCCCCCCTGCCTTTGCCCTGCAGGCCTTCCTGGAACCGGCCAAGGAGATCGGCGGCGACCTCTACGATTTCTTCATGCTCGACGAGGATCACCTCTGCTTTGCCGTTGGCGATGTCTCTGGCAAGGGAATACCCGCCGCCCTGTTCATGAGTGCGACCCTCTCGCTGCTCCGGGCTGGCGCCCAGCTCAAACGCCCCCCTGAAAAGCTCATGGAGTCCATGAACGATGCCCTGTCCAAGGACAATCCCAGGTGCATGTTCGTCACCCTGCTCTTCGGAATCCTGAATATCCGCACCGGCGAAATCGCCTTTGCCAACGGGGGCCACAACCCCCCGGTGATCCTCAGCGCCAGCGGCGACTGCGCCTTCCTGACGGGCATCAGCGGACCCCTGGTGGGCAGCATGGGTGACCTGCCCTACGAAGGACTCTTCACCACGCTCAAGCCCGGCGACGCCCTGTTCGCCTATTCCGACGGCGTCACCGAGGCCATGGACAAGGACATGGCGCTCTTCTCCGATGAACTACTGCTCCAGACCTTGCAGCAGGGCGGCACCACCGCTCCGGGCGAGGTACTCGCACTGGTGCGCGATGCCGTGGCCGAGCACGTCAAGGGTCACCCCGCCTCCGACGATATCACCATGCTGTGCCTTCGCTACGAAGGCACCCCAAAGAACAATGGATAAAGCCATGAGAGAAATGCCCATGAACCTGTCCCGAGTCTTGTCCCTGACGCTACTGGCTGCGATCCTCTGGACCGCCCTGCCTGCCTGCCCGGCCCTGGCCGCCAAGCCCCTGCGCATCGCCTACCTTGAGGCAGGCGAATTCTGGCTCTATTCCTCCACCTTTGATGCCTTCAAGGCGGCCCTGGCCGAGAACACGGAGTTTGCCCCCCAGTATCCCATCCACGTCAGCCCTGGCTGGGGCGCCCCACGCGAAGACCTCATTGCCGAAGCCAAGAAGATCATGGCCGACAAGGAGATCGACCTGATCATCGCCGCCGGAACCTCGGCCTCCCGCGTGCTGCTTCAGGTCAACAACGGCACCACCCCGATCATCGGCATCGCCCTGGCTGACCCCATTGCCGCCAAACTGGTGCTCAGCGCCGAGGACTCCGGGGTGGACAACTTCACCTGCCGGGTCATCCCCAACCGCTGGAAAAACATGTTCCGGGTCTTCTCCGACGTGGTTCAATTCAAGAAGCTGGGACTCATCTACCCCAAAGGCCCTGAAGGTCGCCTCTACG
>JAHJKV010000304.1 GCA_018822065.1 Pseudomonadota bacterium | reverse complement strand
GGTGCTGGAGAGCTCCAGTTGGCTCAAGTCCGTGCGGGTCATGGCCGAGCGCCGGGCCTCGCGCACGGTGAGCAGGAATTCGCGTTCGATGTCCGCGCCCTGGTCCAGCACCAGGGCGGCATGGCCCACCACGAGTTCCACCTCGCGCCCGGTCTTCTGAAGCATCAGGTGCTTGAGGGTGCTGCGGGCCTTGAGTTTGATGGCGTAGGTGGTGTCGGGCAGGCGGGACATGAGGGCCAGGGTGCCGGGCCACAGCAGCAGCATTTCGCCGGTATTGGGCTGAAAACAGTAGGTTTCTTCCAGGCCGGTCTCCTCACGGGCCGCATCGAGCAGGTTTTTGACCAGCTCTTCCTCCAGGTCACGCACCAGGGCGTCGCCATAGAGGTTGGTGAACAGGTAGTGGTCCTGGATGGAAAAGACCAGCACGGCCCAGCAGGGGTGCTTCTTGAGAATCGCAAGCAGGTTGCTCTCGCAGTCGATGCAGGTATCGGGCGAGGCAAGGCTGCGGAAAAGCTTTTTCCGGGGGCTCAGGGCAGATTGTATCATTGGTGTCCCTCCGGGACAGGGGTGTGGGGCAAGCGAATGCAGTAGCCGCTTCGGGTGTCTTATTACGTGCCATACGGAGCGGAGAGTGACGGAGAGGTTACGGGCTGGTGGAGTTTGGTGAGGATTTTTGGGAGGGGGGGAAGTGACAGGAGCAGACGTAGCAGCATATGAAAACCGCCCCGGCAGATGGTCTGTCGGGGCGGTTTTGGTTTTGATTGTGTGTTGGGCGGTCAGCGGTAGTAGAGGTTGCGGCCGCCGATGGTCAGGAAGGTTTGGTGGAGATTTTTTTTGATCTCGCGGCGGTCCCAGATGTCCTGGATGTGGCCTCGGGTCAGGGCCTTGAAGCTGCTGTGGTAGTTCGGGGGAATCTCCAGGCCGGTGGTTTCCTTGATGACGCCCGGTCCGGCGAAGCCTATGCGTGAGGAGCGGACGGCGTACTGGTAGGGTGAGCAGCCTAGGAAGCTGGCTACGGGGCCAGCGTAGGAATTGGTGTCGTAGAGCACGATATAGAGCCCGCCTGCTTCGATGTAGCGGCGGACTGCCATGGTCACACGCGGCATCTGGATCAGGCCATTGACTCCTTCCTGGATGCGGATGCCTGCGGTGCCGTGCACATAGGCCAGGAAGGGCTGGTGCTTTTTCCTGGCCACTTCCAGAGCCCGGATGAACTTTTCGCCCTCGGCTGCGCCAACAGAGCCGCCCCGGAAGTCCGCGATGAGCGTGGCGCAGGTGAGCCGGATGCCCATGAGCTCTGCATTGAAGGTCATGCAGCCGGACTTGAGCCCGGTCTTCTGCTTCGCCGCATCCACCCGCGGCTGGAAGTTCGGGAAGTTCGTGGGGTTGCCTGCCGCAATGTTGGCGTTGAATTCCTGGATGGTGCCGGTGTCAAAGACGTTTGCCATATACCACTGGTATTCCATGCGGAAATGGTGGCCGCACTGGGGGCAGACCCCGGCGAAATCGTCATAGAGGTCGCGAGCCCATATATCGAGGCAGCCGTTCTTGGTCGCATTGGGGCAGGTGATCTCGCGGTCATCATTGGCCTTGTCGCAGACATAGCAGATCTCGTCTTCGGAGCCGTTGTCCTTGCTGGGGGTCGAGAGGGTGGTCAGTCCGGCCATGTTGACCCGTCGGCCGCCGTTCTCCACTCCAAGGTTTTTCAGGATCCACTGCTTGAGGCTATTGACGCGACCGGCCACGACCTGGAGTTCATCCGAGGCCTCGGCAGCCATGTTGCCGATACCCTGGCCCACGTTCTTGAGCAATTTGTAGTGGACATAGGAGCGGACCGTGTCGAACAGTTCGTTTTTGACCCCGAAAGCCTTCTCGAACAGGCTGCGCTCGTCCAGATAGGAATGTTGGGCAAGGGCCATGTATTTGCGGTAGCGCTTACGAAGGAGCCGCTGCTTGGCCCCGGCGGTTAGGTTCCAGCGCACTAAGATCTGCTCTACGTCGGACGGCGTGTTCTTCTTCCAGCGCATGGCCCATTTGCGCAGGAAGCGCATGGAACGCACGGACAGGGCTACGTCGTCCGTGGCACGAATCATGGAAGCGCGCAGGAGCTTGAAGAAATCATAGTGTTCGGGGCGCGCGCCCAGGTGGGGCTCTTCCAGCACGGCATCGATAAAACCACCCGCCAGGTTGTCATGGGCGGTGATACGCTGGGACAGGGCGCATTTTTCGATGAGCGGCAGAGGGGCACGCTGTCCGGGTTTGATTCGGCCTTCGATGGCCGCCGCGCCCTCGGGAGAGATGACCGAATAGTAGCCGTGGGAGAGCATCATGCGGTGGTCGGCCATGGCGATGGCCTCGGCCCCGCCGGAGCCGCCCTCGGAGAAACAGGCGACGATGGGCACTTCCAGGCCGCACATCTCGTAGATGTTCTCCGCGATCTGCTGGGCAGCACCTGGGAAATCCTCCAGGGGATAGGAACCGGGCGTGAACACGTAGGTGTGGATGGGAATGTCTTCCTGGGCCGCAACCTTCATGTATTTGAGCGCCTTGGAGTTGCCCCAGGGCTTGATGGACCCGCCGTTTCTGAACTCCTGGCCGTGCCCTTTTTCCTGGCCCACGACCATGATCGGCTGGTTGTAGATTTTGTTGCCCACGCGCCGGGAGATGTAGGCGCGGGCGATGAGCATGCCGGGGTCGATGGAGTGTTCATCACGGCCACCGATCTCGGTATAGTTGTCGTAGACGTTTTCCAGGATGTCCTTGAGGCAGATGCGGTCCGAGTGGCGAACGATGCGGACCTTGTCCATGGCCGAGAGGCCTGAGTCGATATTGGCCTCAAGTACCAGGAGGCGCTGGTGCAGTGCCGCGAGATCATTGACGAGCTTCTCGGTCGAGTCGCCGTTGTCGAGGTTGACGGCAGCCAGGCGGTCCGCAAAGGTTTCAAGCAGTTCATTGGTCTTATCCCCTAGGATGTCCCGGGCGTACTGAACGCGCTGCTTGAGTTCGTCGAGTTTCTTTTCGATATCCATATGGTGTCCTGGCGGCTAGAATTCCAGCAGGTTCGCGGTTTTGTCCCTGAGGAAGCCGATGTTGTGTTTCATAGACTGGCCTGTGGTGTCCGTACCTTCAAGGACCATCTTGTTCAGGAACTCCACGCCGCGCTCCTTGGCCTGGGTGAGGTCTGCGCCGGTGATGATGGACAGGGCCAGGTTCGGGTCGAACTCCGTGGGGATCTGGTAAGGTTCATCGGTGGGGACCTGGGTATGCATGGCAGCCCAGGATTCCTGGGGCCATGAGAAGGAGTCTATTTTGCCGGCCCAAGGTCGGAACCGCGCCTCGGTGTCCTCGGCGAT
>JAHJKV010000303.1 GCA_018822065.1 Pseudomonadota bacterium | reverse complement strand
GATGCTCGACATCACGCCGGTCTTCGTGCCCCTGGCCCAGCCGGGCTGGACCTTTACGGCCCAGGATCTGGAGAAGGTCGTCACGAAAAAAACCCGCGCCCTGGTGGTGAACACGCCGCTCAATCCCTGCGGCAAGGTCTTCAGCCGCGAAGAGCTCTCGATTATCGCGGATTTTGCGGCCTCCCACGACCTCTTCGTGTTCACGGATGAAATTTACGAGCACTTCGTCTTTGACGGCAAGGCCCATCTTTCCCCGGCCACCCTGCCCGGCATGGCCGAACGGACCATCACCATCTCCGGGCTCTCCAAGGTCTTCTCGGTCACAGGTTGGCGGCTGGGATACGCCATCTGCGACCCCAAGTGGCACCAGCCCATCGGCCACGTCAACGACCTGGTCTACGTCTGCGCGCCCTCAGCCCTCCAGATGGGCGCGGCCAAAGGATTGCTGGAGCTTGATGACAGCTACTACCGGGCCATTTCCGACGACCACCAGAAGAAGCGCGACCGCTTCTGCGCCAGCCTCACCAGGGCCGGACTTCCCCCCCTGGTGCCAGACGGGGCCTACTACGCCCTGGCCGATATCTCGCGACTGCCCGGGGCGGACGACAAGGAGAGGGCCATGTTTCTGCTGGAAAAGACCGGGGTGGCCGGAGTGCCGGGCCGGGCCTTTTTCCGGGGTCAGGCAGGGCGCGACCTGATCCGCTTCTGTTTCGCCAAGCGTTGGCCCATCCTGGAGGATGCCTGCGCCCGACTGGAACGGCTGGCATGAGCGCGGAAAGTTACGACCGCCTGGCCCGAATCTACGACCCGGTGCTGAACCCCTTCCTGGATTCCCTCCGGGCGAGCGTGTGCGACGCCCTGGTTCCCCTGGCCCCCAGGCGGGTGGTGGACCTCTGCTGCGGCACTGGTCGACAGGCCATTTTCCTGCACAGGGTTGGCATGGACCTGACAGGCGTGGACCTCTCCGCCGCCATGCTCGCCGTGGCCAGAGACAAAAGCCCGGCTGCCATCCGCTACATCCAGGCCGATGCCTCAAGCACTGGCCTTCAGAGCGGAAGCTTTGACGCCGTGGTCGCCTCCCTGGCCCTGCACGAGCTTCCGAAGCCCCTCCGCCAGGCCATCCTGGTCGAAGCCGTGCGACTGGCCGGTCCCGGCGCAACCATCTGCATCACCGACTACCGGTTCCCGGACACCCTGCCAGGTCGGCTGATGCTCGGCCCCATCGCCCTGGTGGAACGAATGGCGGGCAGGGAACACTACCGCCACTTCCGGGATCACATGCGAACTGGCGCCACCGAAGCCCTGCTCCAGCGGGCGGGGCTGTCCCCGACCCTGGTGGCCACGCACATGAGAGGCTGCGTCGGAGTCTATCTGACAACCCGGACCTGACTATTTTCCCCAAACACCTTTTTCCAAAGACAGCATCATTCATGCTAAAGTATGATTACTTTCCCCCCCAAAAACTGATATGATTCCACAGTGCAGTTACATGAATTCGACACCTTCTCCCTCACCAGCCTGGGGCTGATTTTAGCCGGGGCCATCATCATGGCCGTGAACATCTTCATGTTCCGACGGCTGATGAAACAGCTCAAACTCTTTGACACGGGAACCTACAGCGGCATCCGGCGCTATTCCCTGCCGCCCTTGGTATTCATGATCTTCTTCCTGGCAGGCTATCTCTTCGTCATCTTTTCCATCCTCACCAGCCTGAACTTCATGGGCATTCTCCTGGTGGGACTGATCTTCTTTTTTGGAGCGGTCTTTGTGCTCATCACCACCAAATTTCAGACCGAAACGGTAGCCCACCTTCAGGAAAGCCAGATCCGGCTCAAGCACGAAGCCCTGCACGACCCGCTCACAGAACTACCCAACCGACGGCTGATCCTGGACCGGCTCTCCCAGGCAATCGAACGTTCCCTGCGCAAAACCGGCACCTTCTACTCGGTGATGTTCATCGACCTGGACAGGTTCAAAATCGTCAACGACAGCCTGGGACACACCACGGGCGACGAATTGCTTGTCGAGGTCGGCAAACGGCTTGTGGCCTGCGTCCGCGGCTTTGACACGGTCTCCCGCTTCGGCGGCGACGAG
>JAHJKV010000302.1 GCA_018822065.1 Pseudomonadota bacterium | reverse complement strand
CCTCGACGCCGACTACCGCTTTGTGTTGAAGGCGCGCACCGCCTTGCACCTGAGTGCCGGGCGCAAGACCGATACCCTTCATTTTGACCTCCAGCCCCGGGTGGCCGAGCTGCTCGGCTATGCGAACAAGAACGCCGATCCCCTGGCGCGCGGCATGGCCGTGGAACATTTCCTCTCCGACCTGCACAAGGCCATGGCCCGGATCAAGATGCTCCGGGCCGTTTTCTGGCAGGAATGTTTCCCGCCGCGTTTCTGGCGCACCCGCAAGCTCTCCCCTGCCGTGGAAGACACAGCCGTGGGCCTTGGGTTCATTCTCTCCGGTCCGGTGCGACCCGCCGAGATGCTGGAGCTCTTTGCCCAGGCAGCAGCCACGGGCCGTCCCCTCTCGCTGGCCGCCAACCGGGCCATCCGCGAGGCGATCTCCACGGGCATCGACACCTTTGAGGGCTCAGCAGAAACCCTGGCCGCCCTCCTCGATGTGTTCCGCGCCCCCTTTGGGCTGCACGCGGCCTTGACCATGGTCGATACCGGCCTGATGGCCGCGCTCCTGCCTCGCTTCTCCGAGGTGGAACACCTGGTGCAATTCGACGACTACCATGTCCACCCCGTGGGACGGCACACCGTCGAGACTGTGGGGCGGGTGGCCGATCTGCTCTCCGGGCGTGACGAGCGTTTCCGCGACCTGGCTGCTAATGTCGCCCACCCGGATCGCCTGCTCCTGGCCGCGCTCTTTCACGACCTGGGCAAGGGAGGGCCGAACCACTCCGCCATCGGAGCCGAACTGGTGCGCGAGACCCTGGCGGGCTTTGGGCTGGACAAGGCCACGGTGCGCGATGCGGCCTTCCTGGTGGAGCACCACCTGCTTATCCCCAAGACCGCCACCAGGGGCGACCTCTCGGACGAGCGCGTGGTGGCTGGCGTGGCCGAGATTGCCGAGACCCTGGAGCGGCTTGACATGCTCTACCTGCTCTCCGTGGCCGACTCCATGGCCACTGGCCCCAGGGCCTGGTCCGCCTGGACCGGCTCGCTTTTCCAGGAGCTCTATCGTAAGGCGCGAAACCTGCTCACCTCCGGACCCCTTTCCGAGCCCGAGGTGGCCCAGGCCGCGCGGGCCACCCGCGAACGCGCCAGGGTCGAAGCCTGCGGTAGCCTGGACGAAGCCTATGTGAACGACTGTCTGGCCAAGATGCCCCCCCGCGCCTTCCAGGCCTTGGGCCCCCTCGACCTGGTCCGCCACATGACCCTGGTCCGCCAGCTCCAGGTGGCCTTGGACGAAGACGCCGTACGCATGCCGGGCAAAAACAAGGGCGTCGGCATCTCGGCCATCGAGGCCCGGAAAACCGGCGTGGGCAATACCTTCGAGGTCTCCATCGCCACCCAGGACCGCCCAGGGCTCTTCGCCACCTTGGCCGGAGTCCTGGCTCTCCACCAGCTCGACATCCTGGCCGCCGATCTCTTCACCTGGAAAGATGGCACCGTGGTGGATGTCTTCATCGTCGAGGGCCCGGGCGACAATCTCTTCCCCGAAGAGGTGTTCGAACGGGTTCGTCGGGCCATCCGCTATGCCTTCCTTGGAAAACTTTCTTTGGGATATCGGCTAGATGAGATGCGAAAGTCGCCGCTCTATCGTTCCGGCTCCGGCCCCAAGCTGCCCCCGGTGGTGCGCGTGAACAACCAAGCCTCGGACTTCCACACCCTGATCGAGGTAGCCGCCTCTGACTGCCTCGGTTTGCTCTACGACATCGCCCTGACCCTGGCGAACATGTACGTGAGCATCCATCTGGCCAAGATCACCACTGACGCGGGCCGCATCGCCGATGTCTTCTATGTCCTGGCGTCCGATGGCCGCAAGCTCGACGATCCCGGTCTGGTCCGGCAGGTGGAGGCTGAACTGCTCAAAGTGGTCAAGCACTCCTGATTTTCATCGTCCTCTTCCTTTTTTTGTCCGTTTATGGTCATATAAGTCATGGATTTCATTTCGAGCCGCAATGTTCCTCCCCCAGCCGGGCATTATTCCCAGGCAGTCCGTCACGCTGGCCTGGTGTTTGTCTCGGGCATGCTGCCTATCACCGCCATCGGAGAGAAGATACGCGGTTCCATGGCTGAGCAGACGCGGCAGGTGCTTCAGAATATCGAAGCTGTGCTTCGTGCGGCGGAGTCGTCGGTCGAGCAGGTGATCAAGGTCACCGTCTATGTCTCCGACATCAAATATTGGGATGAGGTAAACAGCGTCTATGCCGAGTTTTTCGGTGCCCATCGTCCGGCCCGGGCCGTGGTTCCCACTCGGGACCTGCACTTCGGTCTGGGCGTGGAGATGGATGTGGTGGCAGCATGCAACGAGAATCCGCAGCCATGAAGCTCTTCTGTCGCAGTTGCGGGGAGACGGTGCCTCACGACACCCTGGCTTTCGAGTGTGAATGTGGCGGGCTTTTTGATCTCGACTTCAGCCCGTCGTTCGACCCGGACGCCATCGCCCGTCGTCCGCCGGATCTCTGGCGCTATCGCGAGGCCCTGCCTGTGTCCGAAACGTACCGGGTTTCCCTGGGCGAGGGCATGACCCCGCTTTTGCGTGTGCCAGTGTCTGGTCGCGAGGTGTTGATCAAGGCCGAACAGGCCTCCCCCACGGGATCATACAAGGATCGGGGAGCGGCCCTGATGATCTCCAAGGCCAGGGAAATGGGTGTGGTCGGGGTGGTGGAGGATTCCTCGGGCAATGCCGGGGCCTCGGTGGCCGCCTATTGCGCTGCCGCCGGGATCGACTGCAGCATCTTCGTTCCAGACTCCACTTCGCCGGGCAAGCTGGCCCAGATCGAACTCTACGGCGCACGGCTGACCAAGGTGCCCGGCTCCAGGGAAGACACGGCGGCAGCGGTGCTCGAAGCCGCCCAGCATTCCTACTATGCCAGCCACTCCTACAACCCGTATTACTTTCATGGCACCAAGACCTGGGCCTTTGAGGTGGTGGAACAGCTCGGCTGGACCGCGCCGGACACCGTGGTGCTCCCAGCGGGCAACGGCACGTTGCTCCTGGGCGCATACATCGGTTTTTCCGAATTGCTGCAGGCCGGGATGATCTCTGCCATGCCCCGGATGGTGGCCGTACAGGGCGCGGGCTGTGCTCCCCTGTGCAAGGCCTTTGAGCAGGGCTTGGCCGATATCGCCCCTCTGCGCCCGACATCCACCCTGGCCGAGGGCATCGCCATTGCCGAGCCTGTGCGCGGCGCGCAGATGCTCGAGTCCGTGCGTGAAACAGGCGGACTGTTCCTCGCCGTGGAAGATGAAGAGATCACGACCGCGCTGTTGTCCATGGGCCGCCGCGGCCATTGCATCGAACCCACCTCGGCCGCTGTCGTCGCCGGGCTCCTCCGCTATCTGGACACGGCCCCGCCAGACGAGTGCATCGTCTCCGTCTTTACCGGCCACGGTCTGAAGGCAGCGGGGAAGATCGAACACATGCTGGCCGAGCGATAACCCGGTTATTGCTGGGGTGAGGGATGGGTGTCGATGTAGGCGGCGGTGTGCTTTGCGACGAGTGTTTCCCACTCTCCCTGCGCTAGCCGTTTGCGTAGTAGCGTGTTGATTTCAGGTAGCCTGTCTTTGAGCGGTGATTGTTTGGAAATGGCGAAATACAGGGGCTTTTCCGAGATGGCCTGCTCCAGGGGGACAATGCGCCCCTCAAGGCCTGCCTGTTTGATGCGGATCAGCCCCGGGAGGTGACTGAAGACAAAACAGTCGATCCTGTTCGCCTCCAGCATCCGGAAGGTGGACTGGTGGTCCGAAACATACTGGACCGTGGCGTTTGCCATGAGCCATTGGTCAAACTCCTTGCCCCGTGTGGCCCCGAGAATTTCTCCAAAACGCTTCCCCTCAAGGTCGTCCATGCTGTTGAACGGAAACGACCGGTCCTGCCAGACAAAAACGGACACCCGGTCGAGAAAAAACGACTCGGTGAACGAGGCAAACACCTGGCGGTCTTCATTTTTATATACCCCGACTGCGAGATCAATGTCACCAGTTTGCAACTGGTGCAGCATCCGGGCCCAGGGGGCGACCTGGGTTTCCAGAGGCACGCCTAGATCATTGAGAACCTGGGTGATCAGTTCTATCGCGGCTCCGGTCAGGCTGGTGTCGCCCACCTGCCAGTCCAGGGGCGGACGGTTCAAGTGGCCACCGATAACAGCTGTCTCCTGCGCCAGGGAGGGCAGCGCAAGGGACAGCAGCAGGAAAAGCGAAACAACCGTTTTCAAAAGAGACCTCCCAGGTGGAATTGGGCCCATGGATAGTCTTCGAACAATGAATCGAATGTAATAATCCCTACTAGGAAGGGGAACTAAAGGCAATATGCCCAGGCAAAAACAACCCAGCCCCACCAGGCTACGGTCCAGATGAAGCCAGCAGGTGCTTCTGTCAAACCACCATACCTGTTCAACGGCGGACAAATTGACTATACCTTCCTCCTGAGCCATGTATGCCGAAGTATCCGACACGCATTATGCCTGCGGCTCAGGCCGAGGCCAGGAAGACGCCATGAAGCAAGACAAGACAAAATCCCTGTTCATCGCCCAAAAGGTATTTGCCGAACTTGTCTTTGATGTTCAAAGCCTTGAAGGCATGCCCTTCACGTTGCCGGAGGTGCAGACCTATGTGCAGGGGGTCACTGTTGGCGGGCACAAGGTTTCGGATGAGGCAAAGCTCAAACAGCAGATTCTCGGCTGGGAAAAGCTTATCGATCTGGTCAGGACTGAAGCCTTTGCTGTCACGAAAGAGGTTGCCTGCTCCCTCCAGGCGATCATAGCCAGGGAAGATGCTCTGGAACTTGGGCAGTTCAGGTCCGGCCAGGTGAGTATTGCCGGAACCGAGTACCGACCGCCCCGGGCCAGCGAGCTGGATGCAATCTTTGAAATCACCATCCAGACGATTCTGACCCTCGCCGACATCCGGGACCAGGCGTACCGACTGCACCTGGACTTTGCCCGGAATCAGTTTTTTTACGATGGCAACAAGCGAACCGGCCTGCTGATGCTCAATGGTCACCTGCTGACCAACGGCTATGCGCCTCTCTCGGTGCCGGCCAAGCGGCTGACCGAGTACAACGCCGGGATGCTCGCGTTCTACGAAAGCGGTGATGCGAGTAAGATGATGGAATTTTTGAAAACCTGCCACGAGGCCATGTACCGGCGCTTTTCCTAACCCGGCACCCATCTTGCTCCATCCCTCCGCTAGGCAACAACTACCGGAGAGCAGCATGATCTACCTGTTCGGGAACTGTCAGATGGACTTTTTGGGCCGGGCCATGGCTGGCCTGGGGATCGAGACCGTGCATCGCGCCCTGGCCACCCCCCTTGGGCCCTTGACCAGCGG
>JAHJKV010000004.1 GCA_018822065.1 Pseudomonadota bacterium | reverse complement strand
CGGGAAGAAGTGGCACTGTTTTCACTCCCCGCGATTCTGGCGTTGCCCTATGGAGTCGTCTGTCTCAAGGAAAGAGTGAAAGAGTTTGACAATGGGTCAGGTCGCATTTCCCTGACTCAACTGCTTGCAGACAAAAGATTTCATGGTGGCGTGTTGCAAGAACGCTCCTACGGCGAAATCACGTCTATTGTTAAGGCTGGGTCGGATAGCAGCATCCTGAGGGATCTCCCCCCAGGCGCCAACACTATCCAAATGCTTTTACAGAGGCATGTGGACTACATCATCGAAATCCCCTCGTTCATTACTTATCAGGCCAAACAACAGGGAGAAGAGGGCCAGTTCCTGTCGCTGGCGATTGAGGAGTATGAGGCACCGGTGCTGGTCGCTCATATTTTCTGTACCCGCGGTCAATGGGGTGAAGGGTTCATCCTCCAACTAAACGAAATTATTGAACGTGAACGGGGTACGGAGGTCTATCGGGAAATCATTGAACGCTGGTACGACGATAACGGTCGCCAAGTCATCCGCGAACACTATGACCAGTTGACACTCGGCTCCAATTAATACGGTTCATCCTTGTGCAAAACACTTTGTTTTTGAAAAGTACGTTTGAGCCGGATGAACCTCAAATTCTCACTTCCTCCAGACCTAGCTTCAGCTCCCGAACAATCCGGGCGACGACCACTGGGATATCCTCTGGCCCGCCGTTGTTGCGGATGTGCAGGTGGGGGGCGGCCGGAACTTCGGCCTCGATGTCCACGCCTCCTAGGTTGCATTCCTTGCCCGAGGCGAGCTTGCGGTAGAGTGCTTTGGGGTCCCGGTCACGCAGGACGTCGAGGTCAGCTTCCAGAAACACTTCCAGGTAGCCGGGAAGATGTTCGCGGTTCCAGGCGTGCACTTCGTGGTACAGACTCATGGTGGCCACGATGACCAGCAACCCTTGATCCACCAGCATCTTCGCCATCCGGCAGATGCGGTAGGCGTTCTTGATCCGGCTGGTCCGGTCATGGCCGCAATGGTCGTCGGCCACGATGGCCCGGACCTCGTCCCCGTCCACGACCACGACGGTCCTGCCCGTCTCGACGAGGCGATCCCGGAGATGCCGCGCCACCGTGGATTTGCCCACGGCGGAGAGCCCGGTGATCCAGACCACGCGTCCTGTGGTGTCCATGCCCTCTATGCCTTTTTGGCTATCCATGCTCGTGTCGTGTAGTCGGCGTTGATGTACTCCACTCCTTCAAGACGTTCAGCAATGAAGGACAGGAACGCTTCGAAGCGTGTTTCCCCTGCCTGGACCCGGACGTCGTTCACCGAACGCCAGAGGCCGATGTAGCGTTCCACGCTTTGTTGCTCACTATGGCGTCCTTCAAGGTACAGGACATCAGAGAATTCGCTGCGTTCATGCAATGATTCAAACAGCGAGTCGCAAAACTCCGATTTTCCGGAAGACACCCGCTTCATATTCGGGACTAGCGAGTGCAGTTTTTCCTCAATTTCTACCAAAATAGGATTGGAGTGGATGAAACGGGTGTTCCACAGGGCCATGAACAGCCCGCCTGGTCGCAATATCCTGTGAAATTCCGTAATGGCAGCGTCAAAGTCCGGCCAGTGGAAGGAAGATGCCATGGTCACCACATCGCAGGATTCGTCTTTGAGTGTCGTTTGTTCCGCCGACCCAGCGACCCAGCGAAGGGCGTCACCGGATTCCCGTGTCAGGCGAATACCTTGCTCGCGCATGGAATTGTTGGGTTCCACAGAGGTCACCTGGCGACCCTGCCCAAGCATCATCCGGCTCCAGATGCCCGTTCCTGCGCCGACATCGGCAACGGACAAGTCTTTCTTGGGGTCGGAGGCCATGCCAAACAGCGCCGACAGCACCATGGGTGAATATCCGGGCCGATATTTGGCGTAATCGTCAGCCAAACTTGAAAAATCTCCATGTTTCATCAGAACTCCTTGGACGTCGGGTCTATGCGCCAGTCATGCGACCAACGGCTATTTTGGTGTTTATTGTCGGTCAGGGCCTGAGCATAGGCGCGAAGGTCGTCCATGCTGTCCGCCTCGCACCACCCGCCTTGAACCGGGACAGTCACAATCTCCATGCCCTGTTCGAGCAGCAGCCGGAAGAGGGCGGTCACGTCCAACTTGGCAACGGCCTCCTGCCCGCGCTCGGACAGGAGCCCATGCACCCGGTCCCAGCCCGCAGGCGTCAGTTTCAACAGTCCCATGTACTGCCCTTGGATGTCGCTGATTCGCGTGGAACGCGAACCGATCTCTTTCAGGAAGCCGTCGTGCTGCACAAAAGTCTCGGCATCGGAGAGCGGATCCTGGAATCGAAGCCGCCACAGGGCTTCCCAGTCCGTGTCGTAGGTCATGGCCAGATCGCCCTTGGCCTGGGCCAGGGCGGAAATGTGTTCCTGTCGGTAGAGGATGTCCGAGTAAGCCACCAGGGTGGGTGCCTGGCGTAGCCAGTGGTCGGCCTTGCCCAGGGTGGTGACCATGTTGGAGTGTTCCCAGTCCGGGTTGTCCAGGGTCTGGAAATCGCCCACGAGCTTGTGCCCCAGGTAGCCTCGAACCACAAGCACCTCGCGGATGCCGCCATCATGCAGGGCGTCGAGTTGCCAGTGCAGCAGGGGGCGTCCCGCTAGTTCCACCAGACATTTGGGCCGGTCTGCGGTCAGGGCGTGCATCCGGGAGCCGCGTCCGGCGGCAAGTATGATGGCGCGGGTGACGCTCATGGGGTTTCTCCACAAAAAAGGTGACGAATGAAAGCGATGTCCGTCAGCGCGTATTTCGGCTCCCGCTCCGGGTGCCAGAGCAGGCCCCCCAGAGGGAGGGTCCGATGGACCATGGCTTCGGCGTTTCCTTCGGAGTCCACGGCCAGGACCCGAAGTCCCGATGCGGGTTCCTGGATACACCAATTGTGGAAAGAATTCACGTCCAGTCGGTTGCCCTCGGTACCAAGGGCGCTGGTCCCCACCAGCCTGAGCGAGTGGCGGGTTCCGGCATGGCCGCTGACGGGTGCGAGGGTGCCACCGGAGACCTCTTGGAGCAACTGCAACCCCCGGCAAACGCCGAAGACAGGGATATTCCGCATACGGGCCCAGGCAATGAGCGCCCGTTCGGTCGCATCGCGCAGGGGCCTCTCTCCGAGGTCATTGCCGCCGGAAAGAATGAGCCGGTCTATCTGCCATTGTTCTGCCAGCCCGACGCTTGTTTCCCCGATATTCGGCAGGGGCATCCAGGCCGCGCCCGGCAGGGCGGCAGCAAGGAAGCGGCCCCAGTCCTGGGCCAGGGCGTCCCGTGGCTCGGCATAGCCCACGGCGTCGACGATGCGCATGGTGACGGCGATTCGCATGGTGGGTCCTACAGGGCTCTCAGGATTTTGTCGCTGGCATTGATCTCGCAACGCAGGGCCGTGGAGATGCGTTCAAAGAGCAGTTCGCCGCAGCCGATGGCCGCAGGCAGCCCGAACTCGGCGCAACGGATGGCCATGTGCGAGTTTGCTCCGCCATACTTGGTTACCAACCCGCTGATCCCCTTGGTGAAAATCCAGTCGTATCCGGGGTCTGCGTTTTCGATGCAGACCACGCGACCCTCCATGCCGGAGCCGTCCTGGCTGTGGGTACCGATGACCGCCACCTCGGCCTCAACGCGGGCATTGGTGATGAAGTTTGGCGCACTGCGGTGCTGGGGCACTACATAGACATCCGACGGCGAGCGGATGATGTAGTTGAAGCGGAAACTTTCGGCCAGTTCGCAGAGCCTGCGGCCCTGTTCCACCAGCCCGGAAAAGTGCTGGCGGGTGTCCTGGCTCACGGGCGCGACCAGGCTTTCCATGATCTCATGCAGGGTGAGGTGGGAGACCTCTTCTCGGGAGAATCCCATGCACGTGCCCCAGGCCGCGAGACCTTCCAAAGCGTCCGAGAGGTTTCGGGTGAAGACGAATTTGCCATACTCGCGCCCGGCCACGGCCCGACGCATGTGTTCGAGTAGCCCCAGGGCATCCACGGCAATGATGCCGTTCTCCTGGAGCAGTCTGTCCAGCCCCTGCTGTTCCTGGTTCGAAAGCTCGAAGAAGGCGGCGGAGCTGCCCTCGGCCTCGCGCTGCACGCTGTTGTCGAAGAGCCCTTTGCGGTCGGCGTAGCGGGGCGAAAGGATGTCGTAGGTGCCGGGCCGCAGGTGGCCGTAGCGTTCCAGGAAGGCCTCCTTGGGCATGGCCCCGGAGAGCACGGCTTGGAAGTGCGCGGCGATCTCGCCGGAGATGGTCTGGATGGTCCGCTTGAAAAAGGCGACCCGCTCGGCGCTGATGATCCCGGCCTCCACGGCGGAACGCAGAAGCGTCTCGGCGATGAAGCCGTGCCGGGCGAGGATGGAGAAGGGCCGGGTGCCGAAGCGTCTGCAGTCTTCCAGGAGAATCTTCACGCGGCAGAGGAGTTCAAAGGGCGAGAGACCATCAAAGTCATGAGCAGAAGCGGACTGGAGCTTGACGAGGTGCCCGATGGCTTTCTCGGCCTGGGCCAGGGTGCCTGTTTCGGAAAGATCGAGATTGCGGTTGGTCAGGTCGAGCAGGGCGGTCTTGTAGGTGGCGTGCTCCTGAGCGTCCAGCAGGTCGGGATACCGCTCGGCCATGCGGGCGTCGAAGCGCAGGTCGTGGATGGTCAGGGCCACCTCGAACTCCACCTTGTCGTGCAGTTCCGGATGGCTGGCGAGACGGTCCAGCCAGGCCTCAACCAGGGTGCACCCGATCTTCTCCGACAGGCCCGCAGGCAGGAAGGAGTTGAAGGAGTTGCGAACGTCGATGTAGGGACGCCCGGCCACCATGAACATCAGTTCCTCGGGCGGCATGAGCCGGTAGCCCATGTCCTCTCTTGCCTGACTCCAGACCCGGCGGGTGACGATCTCTCTGTAGAGCGACGCGGCCAGAGGCCGGGGAGTGATGCCGATGATCTCCGCGGGGTTCCAGTCGGGCATGACCCCGAGGATGGAGGTGGAGCCGTAGATGGACGGCCTGGGCTTCAGGCAGTCGCGCACGAAATGTTCCACGTAGAGGATGCGTTCGGAAACCCGCTGTTCCACGCCGGGCAGCCAGGATTCCTGGGTGCAGATGCGCCGCACCTGGAAGAGGTGCATGTTTTCCTGCTCATCCAGACCGAACTCGATGTCCAGGGGGGTGGTGCCGAAGACCGTCTCCAGCTTGCGGGCCAGTCCGACCATGGACCGGACGCGCGGAGAGTCGAAGTCCGAATCCTTGACCCCGCGATAGACATACACGGTCTTGCTCGCCCCGGTGCCGCCGGTGACGGAATCGGTCCGACCGGACTCGTCGTCATAGTTGATGACGTAGTAGGGGGAGCCGTTGTCCATGCACCGGGTCATGATCACGCCGCTGGCCTTGATATCCTCGACCATGGGCTGAATGAGCACTTGGTCGGCGGGATCACCGCCATAGGAGGCCACGACCAGGGAGATGGCTTCCTCAAGTCGGGGGCGCTGTCGGCTGTCCACGTCCAGAATGGACTCGAAAGCCCCGGCCATGGAATTGCCGCCGCCGTCCTCGGCCTGGGAGCTGGAGCGGACAATGACCTTGCCGGAGCCGGAACCGAAGCGGGCCTCAACCTCGTCCAGGATCGCGGCGGGTTCGCTTCTCCAGCGGGCCACGGTGAAATAGAACAGGTCCGCGATGATGAAATCGTATCCCTGGAGCGCCTGGAGTGTCTCCGCCTTGGTTCCGAAGTTCACGGTCCTCATGCGCACACCTCCTGAACTGGCATGGGTGCTGGCTTCATCAGGCCCACCTGCCGGGCATGGTGCAGGTATATTCCTATATTTTTATCAAGCTCCCTGAACGTATGAAGATCTCGGTATTTTTCAAATATGTTTGCATGTGCACCTGTCTCGTAGACCTTGCAGAACGCAAGGGTCTTTCGGACGTAGAGATTGGTAGCCGGGTCTTCGGAAGGCTTTGACCGTAGCAGCGGGATGTCGTGGAAAAAAGGGTTCAGGGCCATATGCGTGGAGGGATCGGGCTCTGGCAGGAGGGGGACGCGCTTAGCAAGATACCGATACCGGCTCATGGCGGTCCCTGCGGCCTGCTCGATGAGTAGCTGCGCCTGTTCCTCTCCCTCGCGTCGCATCCAGGCGTCGTGACGCACCTTGTCCGGGTCGAAGGGACGGCCTTTCTGAGCACAGTAGCGTTCATAGGAGGAGCGCCAGAGGGCATGTTCAAATGAAGCAGGTTCGACGCTGATGCCGATGAAATCGAGAACGCGCTGCAAGGTCCGGGCACTGTTGCGACAGTAGTCCTCGAAGCGAAAGACTGCGAGATCATTGTGCTGTTCCCAGAGGCGGTGGTAGAGTCGCCAGTTGTCCATTTTGTCCAGCAGGCTTTCATGGAAAGGCCAGTGCAGCCATTCCTGGTAGCTCAGGTCGAGGTAGGGCCGTTCCCGGAGGTATTGGTAATACATGGCGTCACGAGGGTCGCGGGTGAACAGCAGCACCTTGTGACGGTGGAGGTGCGAATAGGGAAAGATATGCCCCCAGACAACTTCGATGTCAGGCCGGAAGAGAAAGGAGTCGTTATCCTGGAACGCGGGGAGTAAGGTGGCAAACCGGGAGAACTCGGCCACATGATGTCTGGTGCCGTCAAAGCGCCAGTCCCGTCCCCGTTTTCGGTAGGTGCTGACCTTGATGCCAAGTTCCAGCAGGCAATTGGCCAGCCAGAAGGAGCCGCAAGGCATCCATGGAGAAGTAAAGTAAATGGTTCTGGTCTGTTGCAAATCTTGCCTCAACTCTTGCCCAAAAGATATACGGGGAATTTTTGACAGTTCTGTGATGAAATGCAAAATGAGAACCAAAATATTTTCCTTGGAACAGGCGCAGGCGCGTTGCATCGGTGACGCTGCTTCGTCACCGTTCGGGAACAGGAGAGAGACCAAGGGCAACCGGAGAAAGCTGGCCGATCGGGGATTCCACCGGCCTAGGGGGTATCGACGCTCCCGTCATCCTGATGTATGATCGCTCCGCAATCGAGGCATTGGTCCTGGTTTGAATTGAGTTTATGCAGCATACCAACAGACAGGGTGTTATGAAATCCCGTCTCTTTTCCCCGTACTGGTTGCCGGTCTGGTTCATGATGGCGGCCATCCTCATAGGCAGCCTTCTGTTGCTCATTCCTGAGTGCCGGAGCAATCAGGCCGCGTCCTTATCTTTTGTCGACAGCCTGTTCACCTCCACCTCGGCCATGTGTGTCACTGGGCTTGCTGTCCGCGACACAGGCTCCTTCTTTTCTTCTGCCGGCCAGGGCGTGATTCTGGCGCTCATCCAACTCGGCGGTCTGGGAATCATGACCTACTCCAGCTTGGCCCTCTATCTGCTAGGCCGAAAGGTTTCGCTGACGGACCGCATTTCCGTGGGCCAGAGCCTGCTGCGCGACCCAACCTTCAGCCTGCGTCGCTACGTTGGCAGGGTGATTTTCGGAACCTTGGCCCTGGAACTCATCGGCGGCGTGCTGCTATTCACCATGGACCCGACGGGTTTCTCCCCTTGGTCTGCGCTGTTCCACGCCGTATCCGCATTCTGCAATGCCGGTTTCTCCCTCTTTTCCAACAGCCTCGTGGGCTATCGAGACCACTGGGGAGTGAACCTGGTGGTCATGACCCTGATTACCCTGGGCGGTCTCGGTTTCGTGGTCCTCAACGAGTGCGCCGTAGTCGGGCGGCGGCTCTTGCGTCGGGGTCCGCGCCATATCGTCTTCGGGCCGGAGATGTTTTCCTTCCACAGCCGATTGGTGCTGACCATGTCCGCAGTGCTTACAATCGGCGGTGCGACGATCATCTTTCTGGCCGAGTGGCAGGGCGGGGCGATTTCCGCTTCCTGGGACAAATTGTTCCTGGCCTCGCTCTTCCAGTCCGTCACCTGTCGTACGGCAGGTTTCAACACCGTGGAGGTGGCCCACCTTACCAACCTGACGCTTCTGATCATGCTGGTGCTCATGTTCATCGGCGGCTCACCCGGTTCCACCGCAGGCGGCATCAAGACCACCACGGCCCGGTTGCTGATCGGCTATGTGGCTGCCCAGCTTCGGGGGTGCAGGCAGGTGGTCATTGGCCACAACGCCATGTCCCGTTCCACCAGGGGCAAGGCCATCTCTCTCATCGTCCTGGCAACCTTCGTCGTGCTCCTGTCCATCGTCATGCTGGAAATCACCGAGTGCGGCGACATGCCCCATCATCTGGTTCGTGGCCAATTTCTGGAAACCTTGTTTGAGGTGGTTTCCGCTTTTGGCACAGTGGGCCTGAGCATGGGCAAGACCGCCAGTCTCACCAGCCTGGGCAAGATCGTTATTATTATTCTCATGTTCATCGGGCGCATCGGCCCCATCTGGCTTCTGACCGCCTTGCAGGACTGGAGGCCCGAGACGCACTATCGTATTCCGGAAACCGACCTGCCCATGGGGTAGGCAAGGAGCTGAACAATGGCCAAAAGAATAGAAGTCGGGGTCATCGGACTGGGCAAGTTCGGTTTCGCCCTGGCCGAAACCCTCAAGGAAATCGGGCATGATGTCATCGGCATCGACGGCAATATGGAAAAGGTCCGCCGCGCCAAGACGTTGCTGAACCAAGTCTATCAGGCTGACGGCACGGATCGAATCGCCCTGGAGCAGATCGGCCTGAAAGACATCGAAAACGTGGTCGTCTCCATAGGCAATTCCATGGGCAATTCCATCCTGGTGGCCATGAATCTGCTGGAACTCGGCGTGCCCAATCTCTGGGTCAAGGCCATCAGCGAGGAACACGAACGGGTGCTGAAACGGCTGGGAGTGGACAACGTGATTTTCCCGGAACAGTTTATGGCTCGGCAACTGGCACACCGCTTGGCCTTCCCGGGTCTGCTGGACTATCTGCCCCTGGGTTCCGGGGTGATGCTCAGCGAAGCCGAGGTCGATCGGTGGGACGGTAAAACCATTCGGGAGTTGGCTCTGCCCTCCATGCATAGCATCCAGATCGTGGCCCTGAAGAAGGCTGGCTCTCCTTCATTTTCCTTTGTTCCCCAGGCCACGGAAAAACTCAGCAAAGGTGACATCCTCGTCCTGCTCGGAGATACCAAAAATCTAAGCGACCTGGAATCCTGACCAGCTTTTTCCGGTCATGGTGCCTTGTCAGATCATGACGTCAGGAAACTGGACAGGGTTGCGATCCATGCCGTAAGCTTATCCGGTCAGTCCTGAACAACCAGCGAGGACAGCCCATGCCGACAAAGATACTGGTCATAGACGACGAACGTCCGACGCTCTCCATGTTCAAACTCCATCTCGACCTTCAGGGATACGAGGTGTTTACTGCAGAAAACGGCAACGAAGGAATGGCCTTGTTCCAGGAACATTCCATTCCCATCGTGCTCACCGATGTCCGGATGCCCGGCATCGACGGGATGGAAGTCCTCAAACAGATCAAGGAGCAGGCTCCTCGGACTGAGGTGATCATCATCACCGGACACGGCGACATGGACCTGGCCCTGAAGGCCCTAGGCCTGGGAGCTACGGACTTCATAAACAAACCCATCCAGCAGAAACAGTTGAATGCGGCCCTCAAACGAGCCGAGGAGCGCATCCAGCTGGTCCAGAGCCAGGACTCGCCCTACGCCGTCCGCACCCAGGACGGCATCGGGATCATCGACATCAAGGGCGCCATCCACTCCGGCTCCGAGTCCCAGTTGCGCGAAGCCTTTGCCACGGCCCGGACCGGGGCGGACAGGCTGGTGCTCTCTTTCACGGAAAACATCACGGTCAACGGCGCTGGCATCGCGCTCCTGACTCAGCTGTTGCTGGAGTGCGAGAAGGGTGCGACCCCCGTGGCCATGGCCGGTCTTCCCGATAATTTCATCAGAATTTTTGCCATGGTCGGCATGAACAAACTCGCAGCAATCCACGACACGGAAGAGCAAGCCCTTGCCGCTGTCTGAAACGCTGTGTCTGGAGAAACGGATGCAACGAATCGTCCCGGTCCTGACCCTGTTTCTTCTGGTTTTCAGCTACGCTCCCGGTGCCTTTGCGGCCTTGCCGGAGCCTGGTGACATCCTGCCCGCCTTCACCCTGGCCCCCATCCCGGTGGAGGGCGATGCAGCAGTCCTCGGTCTAAAGTCCAATGCTCCCTTCGCCATTGGCGATATCCCGACCCCCTACGTCATGATCGAGGTCATTGGCGTGTATTGCACGATCTGCCGGGAACAAGCGCCTTCCCTGACCAAGCTCTACAAGCGGCTTAAAAAGACGAAGCTTGACCAGCGGATCACCCTGCTGGGCATTGCCGCAGGCGGCACGGCCACCGAGGTCAAATTCATCCGGGAGTCCGGCGACTACCTCTATCCTGTTGCGGTGGACCCGAATTTTGAGGTCTACTCGGCCCTCTCAGAACCAAAGACCCCGTTCACCCTGATCGTGGATACCCAGGGCAAGGTGCTCTACACCCACCGAGGGATCGTTTCTGACGTGAACGCACTGTTCAAGGTTATCCAAGAACTGGTACAATGAGCGAACCGAAGACGCCCCCCGCAGCACCCGGACTCGTTCCGGAGACTCCTGCCGAGAATCGGCAGGCACTGGAGCGGGACCGTCAGTTGTTCCATCTCAAGACCCTGTACGAGGCGTCCCAGGAGCTTTCCTCCCCGGCCAGCCCGATCGACCTGCTCCAGTGGTTCCTTCCCATGGCCATGGGCCCCCTGGGCCTGACTTTCGGATTTGCCGTGCTCCTGCGGCCCGGCGGGGTGCACGTGGCCTGCCTGGGGCAGGAGGAAGAGGTGCGGAAGCACTATGAACGGTCCGGAGCCGGACTGGTTCGCAAGTTCTTTCCTGAAGCCGGGAAATCGCCCGCTGACTGCCGTCCCACCGTCCTCGTGGGCCAGCATCTTTCCAACGACCCGAACCTTCCGACGGGCACGACGGTGGCCGTGGCCATCTCCATCGCGGAGGACTCCCACGTGGTCCTTGGCTTTGGCCCCAAGATTTCGAAGACGCCCCTGGAAGAGGATGAAACCGAACTGCTCCACAGCTTGGCCGCAGCGCTTGCCGTAGCCTTGCGAAAAGCCAGTGCCGACGAGCAGGTCCATGCCCTCAATGCCGACCTCCGGGAGAAAAACGAGCGCATGGAGCAGGCCCAGAACACGTTGAGCCGCCATGCTTTCCAGCTCCAGACCCTCTATGAAACCACTCTGGAGCTCTCCGGCAGCAACAATCCCCTGACCATCCTCGACACCTTTGTCCTGACGCTCATGGGCACCTTTTCTTACGCCAGCGGTTGGATATCCCTCCATGGTCCGGAAACCCTTGCCGCAGATGTGGTCTATCGCGGCCCGGACCCGGACGCCCAAGCCCTGCTTGCCTCGACCCTGGGGCGAGAAGCCGTGCTGGCCCGATTCGTGGAACTCAAGGACCGGATGCCCCAGGACCAGCAGGCCGTGCTCCTGCAGGAACCGGCAGCCCTTGCCGCCCTGCCTGTGTCCGCCGAGGTCGCGGTCCTTTTTTCCGTGGACGGCGACTGGCGGGGAGCAATCGGTCTCGGCACCCCCCTGGCAGACACTCCTCTGACCGAGGAGATGACCCAGCTCCTGCTCTCCCTGACCGGGACCTTCCTGGTCACCATGGCAAACGCCAAGCATTTCAATTTGATCCAGGACCTGAACAGCGACCTGGCCCAGCGCAATGCCCAGTTGCAGGCGACCCTCGACGACCTGACCTCCGCCAAGCAGGAAATCGGTCTTTTGACCGAGGCCAAGGAGCGGATCATCGGGCTGGTGCACGGCGAAGTGGCGCGGGTCTGGCGCGCCTCTTGGCTGGACGCGGGCCTGATCGTCCTGGCCGGGATCGTGCTCGGCTCGCTGTTCAATCTCTCCAGCCCCAGCGGCATCGCCTTGGTCCCGCCGGGAATGTTCGAGCCCGCCACTGCCACGGTGGAGGCCCCAGCCGCCTTCCAGGAAACCCGGCAGGGAGAGGTCGTGATCATTGATGCACGGCCCGTGGAGTTTTTCAATCAGGCGCACATCCCAAACGCTGTGAACCTACCCAAGGATCTGTTCAATTTTGTCTACGCCATGAAACTGAGCAGCGTGGCCCCCGAGGCGCGGTTGATCGTCTACGGGCGGACCATCAGCCGTCACTATGACGAGGACGTGGCTCGTGAACTTCGCCAGTTGGGGCACGAAAACATAGTGGTCCTCGCGGGTGGCCTGAGCGCCTGGGAAGAGGCGGGATACGAGGTGGAGCAATGACCGGCACCCTCAAAAAAGTGCTGACCCACCCGGTCCTGGCCCTGCTGTTCCGGCTGTATATCGGCGGGCTCTTCGTCTATGCCGCGATGTACAAGATCAACTATGCTGCAGAGTTCAGCGCGACCATCGCTTCCTACCGGCTGGTGCCGTACTGGGCGGTCAATGCCCTGTCAATCTTCATGCCCTGGACCGAAATCATCTGCGGGGCCTTGCTCATCCTCGGCATCAGGGTCAAATCAGCGGCGTCGGTCATCACGGCCATGCTCGCCGCCTTCACCGTGGCCATAGCCATCAACCTGTTCCGCAACGCCCCCATCAGTTGCGGCTGCTTCCATACCATCGAGGACCCCATCAGTTGGTGGACAGTGCTGCGCGATCTCTCCTGGATCGCCATGACCCTGCATGTCTACCATTTCGACGCCATCTTCCAGACGGACCAGCTCTTCCTTGGCAAGCTCAAGAGGATCGAATCATGACCACGAAGTCCCTGCTCCCTGTCGCATTATTCCTGTTTCTAGCCTTTTCCGCCTGCTCCCCGGACAAGGAAAGTCTGGTCGGGAAATACACGGCCCAGGGCGACGCCACCGAGGTTGTCCTGACCCTGGGCGAGGACGGGCGTGGCACCTGGAGCACGGACCTGGATGAGATTTCGTTCAAGTGGTCCCTGAGCCAGGACGGGCAGGTGTGGCTGCATACCACAGATGGCGGCGTCCTCTCCGGCACCCACGGCGAGGAAGGCCTCGTCCTCACCCTGCCGGGCGTCGGCGAATTCGTCTTTTCTCGTCAATAGGAAACAAGGATATTTCGGTATATTCTTCCGGAATGAGCCAGGTGTCTGGCCTGTGGGCATGGCTTCAGTCGATCAGTTCGGCCAGGGTCGGGCTGCGGCGTTTCAGGTCGCTGAGGTGGCGGTCCATGCGCCGGATGTTGTGGATCGATCGGCCCACCAGATAGGCCCCGACGCAGACCAACAGGCCGCAGAAGGCCAGCAGCGGCAGAGCCAGGTAGGCGACCTGGGAAAAGGTGTAGAGTCGTGAGGTGGCCACCAGCAGCGAGACCACGGACAGGGGCAGGGCCAGCATGGCGATGCCGGTCCGCAAGGTGGCCAGGGAGGTCCGTTTCTCAGCCAGCAGCAATTGCGCCTCGCCGATGAAAGTGGCGGTCTCCTCCGGGCTCGTCTGGTCGGAATCCAGGTCCATCGCCTGGGTCGAGCGCTTGGCAGTCATGTCGCCATGTCCTTTGGTTTCCTGGTTCCGGTGCACGTCTTTTCCTCCATACTCCCCTTGGTCCGAAAGCGTCAATGCGCTGCGCCTCCGGCCTGTTCATCAACCTTCAGGGCGGATCAGGGTCAGGTGCAGGTCGCAGACGTTGGTGTGGGTCGGTCCGGTTTTGAGCAGACCGCCACTGGCTGCGAAAAAGGGGTGCGAATCGTTGCTTCGCAGGGCGGTGGCGATGGACTGGCCTGTGGACCGGGATGCCTCCAGGCAATCCGCGTCCGCAAAGGCCCCAGCAGCCTCGGTGGGGCCGTCGGTGCCATCCGTGGCCCCGGCCAGGAAGCTGACCCCGTCCAGGTCCTCCGGGGTGCGCGCAAGCTCTGCCAGGAAGGCCAGGGCCATCTCCTGGTTGCGCCCCCCGACCCCTGG
>JAHJKV010000522.1 GCA_018822065.1 Pseudomonadota bacterium | reverse complement strand
AGGCCCTGGTACAGGAACGCTGTGACCGTGTGGATGCTAAACGCCCAGACAACGGACAGGTATACCAGCGACTTGACCCACTTGGGGTGGGGCATGCGGCGCGCGTCTGTGCCAAGGCAGGTCCAGCCCACGATCAGGTTCAGGAAGAGATAGCCATTGAGGACGATCATATCCCAGAACAGGACCGAGTTCGGTGTCGGATGGAAGATGATGTTCATCATCCGCTGGGGCTGGCCCAGGTCGACGATGACAAACAGCATGCACATCAGGCAGGCACCGATGGCCATGAACTCGCCAAAGATGACCAGGTGTTTGTATTTGTTATAATGATGGAAGTAGTAGGGCAGCACGATCATCACGCCGGATGCGGCCACGCCTACCAGGTAGGTGAGCTGGGCGATGTAGAATCCCCAGGACACGTCACGGCTCATGTCGGTGATGGTCAGACCGACAGTGAGCTGCCACATCCAGACAGCCGCGCCGCAGGTGATCATCACCAAGAGGAGCAGAATCCAGGCCCAGTATGTCGGGCTACCTTTCAGAGCTCTTTCTATCATGGCGCTCTCCTATATGATGTAGTAGACGCCGGGCTCGGTGCCAGCGGACGGTTTGCGACGGATGGTGAAGTTCTCTCGAAGGATTTGCCGTACTTCGGAGTTTTCGTCAGCCAGATCGCCAAAGGTCAGGGCGCCGCCGGACTCTTCCACACATGCGGGCATGAGCCCGACGGAGAGTCTGTCCACGCAGAAGTTGCACTTCTCGACCACGCCGCGCATGCGGGTGGGGAAGGTCATGTTCGGTTCGTGGATGAAGGGACGCGGGTCCATGAAGTTGAAGCTACGCGCGCCGTAGGGGCAGCCAGCCATGCAATAGCGGCAACCGATGCAGCGGTGGTAGTCCATGGCGACGATGCCGTCCTCGCGCTTGTAGGTCGCCTGGGTCGGGCAGACACGCACACAGGGCGGGTTTTCGCAATGGTTGCACAAGAGCACATATTCGCGCTTGGTGACCTCTTCAGACGGGAAGTTGTTATGCTTCTCGGTGAAGACAGCGTGGAAATGGTCGCCCCAAAGCCACTTGATCTCCTGCTTGCCTTCGATGTTCGGCACGTTGTGCCACTTGTGACAGGCATGCTCGAGCTTTTCGATCTGCTCTTTGGTGTTCACCTTGCGGGTGTCAATAACCATGGCCCAGCGCGTGGCGCTGAGCGCTTTTTTGCTCTTCACAGGTCCGGACGCGCCCGCGGCTCCGCCGGAAGCGAGTGCGCCAGCAGGGCTGAAGCACAGGCCGGCGGCAGCAGAAAGGCCGACGAACTTGAGGAAGTTTCTTCTAGTTTCCTTCATTGTACCCCTCCGGCTGGATATGGCAGTCCCAACAGTAGGGCGAAGCGGCAGCCACTGTATGGCATTTGTCGCAGAATTCCGCTTTGTTGGTGTGGCATTTCATGCAGGTACGCTGCAGGCTGATCTCGTATTCGACACCATCCGTGCTCACGTAGGATCTATTGCCATCACGCAGGGCCCAGTCGCGCCAATCGTTCAAGAGCGTCATGTGCTGTTGGCGCATGAAGTCTTTGTTCTCGATGCAGGTGGTGGTCCCAAAACCAGCCGTCAGCATCTGCGCTTCGGTGGGAAGTTTGACTTCCGGGGCCTGGTAGGCAGCGAACAACTGATTGTACGCAAACGGGGCCAGGATGATCCCAAAGAAGGCGCACAATCCGATCAGGGTTCTTTTCAAGTAGTATGATTTAGCCATTGTCGTTAACCCTCCTGTCCCGGCGGGGTCCAGTCGTCATCTTCATCCTCAAAGCCGGGCAGTGGCTCGGAACGCAGGTTCATGGTGCGCTCTTCGTGCTCGCCTTCCATGATCAGCGCGTTGCCGATGAGTTCATGCACACCGCAGATGGATACGCCGGGCGCCCAATAGTCGGCCAGCGGAATCAGGGTCGCGCGGTCGATGGCGCAGACGCAAGCCATCATGTTCACGCCATGGGTCTCCTGCACATGCTTCAGGGCCGCGCCGCGAGGCAGGCCGCCGCGCAGGCGGATT
>JAHJKV010000301.1 GCA_018822065.1 Pseudomonadota bacterium | reverse complement strand
TTCCTTGGTATTCTTTAGGAATACCCCCCGAAACTTCTTCAAGGCTAGCGCCTTCCCTTCACCTTGGCACCCTTGCCCATGAGCCCTTCGTACTGCCTCGAGATGAGGTAGGATTCGATCTGGCCCATAAAGTCCATGCCAACGCCAACGATGATCAACAGGGAGGTGCCACCGAAGTAGAACGGCACGTTGAACTGCGCGATGAGGAACATTGGCAGGACGCAGATGGAGGCCACATACAGGGATCCCCACAGGGTGATTCGCGCCAGGACCCGGTCGATATATTCATAGGTACGCTTGCCGGGACGGATACCGGGAATGAAACCGCCCTGCTTCTGGATGTTGTCCGCGATCCCCTTGGGATCGAAGACAATGGCGGTGTAGAAGTAGCAGAAGAACACCACCACACCGGTGTAAACCAGGTTGTAAATAATCGACGTCGGCTGCAGGAAGTTCGAAATGTCCTTGAGAAACGCAATGTCGGAGAACTGTGCCAGGGTCGCCGGGAACATGAGCAGCGAGGAGGCGAAGATGGGCGGGATGACGCCAGCGGTATTCACACGCAGGGGCAAGTGGGTGGTCTGCCCACCATACATCTTACGGCCCTGCTGACGTTTGGCATAATGAATGGGAATACGGCGCTGGGCTCGTTCCATGAACACGATGAATGCGAGCACCGCAACCATGACCGCCAGCAGGAAGGCCACGAACAGAGGGCTCATGATGCCCTCGGCCATGAAGGAGACCGTACGGGCTGCCCCTACGGGAAGCCCCGCAACGATACCGGCGAAGATGATCAACGATATCCCGTTGCCAATACCACGCTCGGTCAGTTGCTCACCAAGCCACATGAGGAACACGGTTCCCGTGGTCAGGGTGATCATCGTGACAATGCGGAAACCCCAGCCAGCCACTTCGGGCGGAACCACGGCTCCACCGGAACTCTGCATCGACTCCAGTCCGGAGGCGATTGCCAAACCCTGCACCATGGTGATGGCCACCGTGCCGTACCGGGTCCACTGGGTGATCTTCTTGCGTCCGGCCTGACCTTCTTCCTTCTGGAGTCGCTTCAACTCGGGGCTGACCACCTGCAAGAGCTGCAGAATAATCGAGGCCGAGATGTAGGGCATGATACCCAGAGCGAAGATGGACATCTTCTCCAGGCCGCCGCCGGAAAACATGTTGAAGAGGCCCAGAAGCGTGTCAGCGGCATCAGCAAAGAGTGCCGCCATCGCTACTCCGTTCACGCCAGGCACCGGAATGTGGATGCCAAGGCGGTAGACCACAAGCAGAGCAAGGGTCCAGAGGAGCCGTTTCTTCAGTTCAGGCAGACGAGCAAGGTTTTCAACCCCAGAAAGTGCCACGTGTATATTCCCCTAGGTGTACCGGAGTTTCACTACTTGGACGAAGCCGACGATTCGATGGTCTTGGCAGCACCACCGGCCTTGGCAAGCTTGTCAGCAGCCGAGGCGGAGAAGCTATGCGCTTCCACGGTGACGGCGGTCGTGACTTCACCATTGCCCAGGACCTTCACGGGAGCGCCGACCTTGATCAGGCCGCGATCGTAGATGTCCTGAAGGCTGATTTCAGTCTTGCCCTCAAAGGCTTCGAGCAACCGGCCAATATTGATGGCTTCGTACTCGACGCGGAAGGGGTTCTTGAATCCGCGCTTGGGCAGGCGACGAGCCAGGGGCATCTGGCCGCCCTCGAAGCCAGCCGGAATGGAGGCACCGGAACGGGCCTTCTGACCCTTGTGGCCCTTGCCGCTGGTTTTGCCCCAACCGGAACCGGAACCGCGGCCAATGCGCTTGCGATTCTTGTATTCTTCCGGGAAGGGAAAGAGTTCATGCAAGTTCATGACTTGGTAACCTCCACGAGGTGCTTCACTTTATTGATCATGCCGAGCACAGTTGAACTCTCATCAAACGTCTTTTCCTGACGAATCTTGTGGAGTCCGAGCGCTTCAAGCGTCTTCTTCTGATTGGGGTTGCAGCCGATTTTGCTGCGAACCATCTTCACGGTAATCTGGGCCATGTCTCGTCCCTTCTCTCTTTTGTCCCGCTACTTGCGGGGAGTCTCGACCTTCTTGCCGCGCAACTCAGACACACTGGCGGCGGTACGCAGGGAGGTCAATCCCGCCATGGTGGCGCGAAGCACGTTGTGCGGGTTGTTGGTACCGATGGCCTTGGTCAGGATGTCGTGGATGCCCACGGCTTCCATGACGGCACGAACCGGACCGCCGGCAATGATGCCGGTACCACGGCTGGCAGGCTTGAGGACAACGCGACCAGCTCCGTAGCGACCCAGAACCTCGTAAGGCAGGGTGCCGTCAAGCACGGCAATGGTGACCATGTCCTTCTTGGCACGTTCACTGGCCTTGCGAATGGCTTCAGGCACTTCGTTGGCCTTGCCCAGGCCGTAACCGACCTTGCCTTCACCGTCACCGACCACGACCAAGCAGCTGAAGGAGAATCTCCGGCCGCCCTTGACCACTTTTGCAACGCGGTTCAAGTAGACGATCTTTTCGATCAGACCGGAGTCGTTCTGTTCATTTTCTTGTCTAGAC
>JAHJKV010000300.1 GCA_018822065.1 Pseudomonadota bacterium | reverse complement strand
TCACCTTGCTGGTCGGTGCCCCGGCCTATGAAAACAACCCTTCAAGCCGGAGTTACTCCTTGCGCAACCGGGCCTTTCTGGTGGACGCCGGGGCAGGCACCCTGGCCTGGTACGACAAAGAGCACCTGGTCCCCTTCGGCGAATATATGCCTCTGCCAGACTGGCTGAACATTGACAAACTGACCCAGGGCATCGGCGACTATACACCGGGTGAAAATGATCACCCTCTCCTGTTTGGCCCGGCGGAACTAGGCATGCTCATCTGCTACGAAGCGGTCTTCCCAAACCTTGCCCAAAAACTCGTGGAACGCGGTGCCAACCTCTTCGTCAACATCACCAACGACGCCTGGTTCGGCGATTCTTCCGCACCGGAACAGCACCTGGCTCACGCCAGTATGCGTTCCATCGAACAGGGTCGCTATCTGGCCCGCTGCGCCAACAACGGTATCACCGCCTTCATCGACCCCCTTGGACGCGTCACCGCGCAAATCCCCCAGTTCCAGGCAGGTATCTTGACGCAATCCGTCAAACCTGTTGAAGTAACAACGTTCTATCATGACATCTATCACTGGGAACTCCGCGTTATCTACCTGCTTGCCGGGTGTTTCATAGCCTGGATAATATTTGCCCCACGGCGCAGGCAGACCACGGGACGCTGGACGCTCTAGGAGCCACAACGGATCATGCTGCAATACTCAGAACTCAAGAGCAAAAGCGCTCCCTTGCTGAAAAAATTCGACTCATTGTGGAGGCGTCTTTGACTACGATCAGTCCAAGGATCGCCTCAATTCAATTGAGACGGAGATGGCCAAGCCCGGCGCCTGGGACACCCCGGACGCAATGACTTCCCTGCTCAAGGAAAAGAGCCAACTGACCCACAAAATCAAGACCTATTCACGTCTCCTTGAAGCCAAAGACGACCTCGTAAGCTGGCTTGAGCTTGCCCAGGAAGATGAAGACGCGCTGATGGACCTCAATCAGCAGATCGACCTCTTTGGGACGCAGCTGGAGTCCACAGAGGTCGCCACGCTGCTCTCCGCTCCCCAGGACAAAACCGCAGCCATCCTGGAAATACACCCCGGTGCCGGTGGTGTTGAGTCCCAGGACTGGGCAGAGATGCTGCTCAGGATGTACACCCGCTGGAGCGAGAACCACGAGTTCAAGACCCAGGTTCTCGATATGCAGCCGGGGCTTGAAGCGGGCATCAAGTCCGTCACCCTCTCCATCGACGGCCCCTTTGCCTATGGCTTTCTCAAGGGCGAGATCGGCATCCACCGCCTGATCCGCATATCTCCCTTCGACGCCTCCGGCAGGCGCCACACCTCTTTCGCCTCCGTAGACGTTTACCCTGACTGCGAGGACGAGATCGAGATCGAGTTGCGCGACGAAGACCTGCGCATCGACGTATATCGAGCCTCAGGCCCCGGTGGCCAGCACGTCAACAAGACCAACTCAGCCGTTCGCATCACGCACCTGCCCACGAACATCGTGGCCCAATGCCAGAACGAAAAATCACAGATCCGCAACAAATTGAGCGCCATGAAGATTCTCAAGGCGCGACTCTACGAACTGGAACTGAAGAAACGTGAGGACGAACAACGAGTGGACTATGCCCAGAAAGACGCCATCAATTTCGGAAGCCAGATCAGGACCTATACTCTGCAACCCTACAGGCTGGTGAAGGACCACCGCTCCAATGCTGACGTTGGCAATGTCGATGCTGTTCTGGACGGCAGCCTTGACTACCTGATAAGAAGCTATCTACTTTATGCACATGGTCAGGAAAGCAAATAAAGACGCCATGGATCCCGCCCTTGAGCGGGAACTGATGACCGAACTCACCCGGCTGCGCGATGAACTGTGCGGTGCGGCCAAAGGTTTTTGCGTTTCCCTGGACAACCGCCAAAACCTTGGCCTGTTCCGTATCTTCAGCAATATCTCCATCGACAAATGGAGGGCTGTGGCCAAACGGCTCGATCTGACTGGCTGGCTCACCCTGCCCATCGACCGCGACATCTATCCCCACCTGACCACCCTGCAGGAGAGCCTTGAACGTCTCGCCTACGAATCGGAACACGACGCCCTGACCGGACTGGCCAATCGCCGTGCTTTCGAACGCACCCTGGACCTTGAGATCGAGCGAGCCCGCCGGGCCAAGACTGTCATGTCCCTGTCCATCATCGACCTGGACCATTTCAAATCCGTCAATGACACATACGGCCATCCCGTCGGCGACCAGGTACTCATGCGGCTTTCGGAAATCATCAACCGGGAAAAACGGCGCTATGACCTCGCAGCACGCATCGGCGGCGAGGAATTCGCCCTGATCATTCCTGGCGCCGGACAGGTCAAGACTCGCGTCATGCTGGAACGAATGCTGGAACTAATCAGCCGCGAGAATTTCGCCGGGGAGAACGGCGAAAACTTTTCCGTGACCTTTTCCGCCGGAGTGACGAGTTTTCGGGGCACTTCCGACATCTCTGTGTCGGAACTGGTGGCCCTGACCGACAAGGCGCTATACAAGGCCAAGGAGAACGGCAGGGCCCAAGTGCAACTCGCTCCACTGCCGGAGATGGAGACGGTCCCGCGTCAGTCCCTTGTGCACGCCAATGAAAAAAAATTCCTGTTCACAGGCAAAAAGTAGGAAATGGGCATGATCAATCCGAACAAAAGCCTCTCGCTCTCCATCATGAGCGGCAAGGGCGGCGTGGGAAAATCAAACCTGGCGCTCAACCTCTGTTTCGCCCTCTTTGACCAAGGGCTCACCTCCCTGCTCATGGACTGCGACCTTGGTCTGGCCAATCTCGACGTGCTGCTCGGCGTCACCCCGGATAAAAATCTACAAGACCTTCTGCGGGATATCGAAGACCCTCGTGACGTCGTGGTCCAAATCGAAAAAGGCGGTTTCGATTTCCTGCCCGCTGCAAGCGGCGTCCCGGAATTGGTGGAAATGGACGAAGACATGCAGGATGTCTTGTTCAAAAAGATCATGCAGTTGCTTGAAGGCTACGAGATGCTGGTTCTAGACCTGGGCGCTGGCATCAACTCCACGGCCCTGGCCTTCGCCTCCATGACCCAGCTTCGTATGATCGTGGTTACTCCGGAACCAACCTCCCTCACCGACTCCTATGCGATGATGAAGGTTCTGAGCACCGAACATGGTGTCAACGACTTCCTGGTTGTGGTCAATATGGCCACAAACAAGGCAGAAGCCATGACACCCTTTGACAGACTCGATGGTGCCTGCCGTAATTTTCTCGGAATCGAACCACGTTTTTTGGGCTACATCACCCTTGATCCCAAGGTGCCTGATGCCGTCCGCCACCAGACCCCACTCTTGCGGCATGCCCCGTCCTGCAAGGCTTCCCTGGACATCATCAACCTCGCAAAAGTCTTTCTTCGATACAGAAAAGACAATCTTGAGGCCATCTCCAAACGTCCTGTTCTGAAAAATTTTCCATCCTTGTAAATGAAAGGACTTGACGTTATTCATTGTTTTTCGGCATAGTTAAATACGATTGGCGGATCAGTGCTTGATCCATCTGTTTATAGCAACAATTTTTATAAACCCGTAATGGTCTGAACAAACAAGCTCTTGGAGTGTTGACATGAACAAAAGTGAACTGATCAAGGCCTTGGCTGAACAAAAAAAGATTCACGTTGACGAATCAACAAAGATCGTCACCGCGTTCATTGATGCCATCAAAGAAGCCCTTGTTCGTGGCGACAGGGTGGAAATCCGTGGTTTCGGTAGTTTCAAGATCAAGAACTACGACGGCTACACCGGTCGCAATCCCAAAACCGGCGACGTAGTTCAGGTCAGCCAGAAAAAACTCCCCTTCTTCCGCCCTGGAAAGGAACTGAAAGAGTTTATTAACGGCTAGTCATGCGCATCCGCATCCTGCTGTTGCCAGTCCTTCTGGGACTGCTCTTTTTGTCGTCCCCTGTCAGGGCTGAAACGGCCCTGACCATCCTCTTCACCGGCAACAGCTACGGTGAACTACGCCCCTGCCCGACCTGAGGCGGGAGAACTATCGGAGGACTGGCCCGGCGGGCCACCTACTTTTCGACCATCAAGAGTCAGATCGACTCGAGCAAACTTCTCCTTCTGGCAGGTTCCAATGAATTCGCCCGCTCCCAATCCGCACCTCCAGGCAAGGTGATTCTGGAAGCCTTGAGCGAAGCCTTCACTACTTTTGGATACGCTCTTGGGTTGGCAACCTCCGAGGAGGCATCCTTCTTCACCGACCAATCCGTTCCCCTGCCCAAAGAATTTCAGGTCATCGACGACCTTGCTTACCGCGAGCTCAAGATCACGGGAAAGACTGTCGGAATTATCATCTTTCCGGAATTGAAAAATGCCAAGACAGTGCCTGAAAAAACCTTGCGATCCATCACCAGGATGTGTTCTGACAAGCAAAAGGAGACCGATCTGCTCATCGGTATGTCCCCATGGGGATACTGGTCCGAGCAAAGCTATCTGAAATCCTTGCCCCTGGCAGGGGTGGACATTCTCTTGGGTTCTGGGGCCGGGGTCGAAGTCGCCGGGGTCGCCATGAACAATGGCAATACCTGGTGGTGTCGGGCTTACAATAAGGGAAAATACGTCATCAAGATCGACGTCGAATCCTGGCCATCCCGCAAGAAAGCCCCACTCTGGAAAGAGAAAGAAAACATCCGTACCGAACCTGTCGTATTGACAGACGGATTCGTCGAAGATAACGACATGCTTTCCATCATTGGACAAGCACTCAACTAATATACTTCATAGCGGTCATTCAACACCGCTTTCTTGGTCAAGGAGGAAGAGTCATGGAATTGCGTGGAGCATTCACCGCATTGGTCACTCCAATCAAAGACGGTGCGTTCGACGAGGAAGCCTACCGCGGCCTCATTGAATGGCAGATCGAAAACGGTATCGACGGCCTGGTTCCCTGCGGCACCACCGGAGAAGCTGCGACCTTGTCCCACGAGGAGCAGGGCCGAGTCATCAAAGTCTGCGTCGACCAGGCCAAAGGCCGCGTCCCGGTCATCGCCGGTGCGGGTTCCAATTCCACCAAGGAAGCCATCGAACTTACCCAGATGGCCAAGGCCGCTGGTGCGGACGCGACGCTCCAGGTGACTCCCTACTACAACAAGCCCTCGACCGCCGGTCTGATCGGCCATTACAAAGCGATCGCCGCCGAGGCCTCCATTCCCTTTGTGATCTACAACGTCCCAGGTCGTACAGGGCAAAACCTTCTCCCTGCCCAACTCAAGGCGATTGCGGATGAAGTGCCCGAAGTCTTTGCCATCAAGGAAGCTTCCGGTTCCATGATCCAGGCGACCGACATCCTGGAACTACTTGGCACCGATTTCAATCTGCTTTCCGGAGACGACTTCACGGCCTTGCCCTTACTCTCCCTGGGCGGGCGTGGCGTCATCTCGGTCATCTCCAATATCATGCCCGCTGAAATGAGCGGCATGTGCAAGGCCTTTTTTACGGGCGATAATCAAAAAGCCCAGGAATTGCATCTGATGATGAACCCCGTCAACAGGGTGATGTTTGTCGAGACCAATCCCATTCCGGTCAAAACCAGCCTGGGGCTCATGGGTATCATCCCGCCGGCCCAGTTCCGCCTGCCCATCTGCCCGCTGGCAGAGGAAAGCCTTGCCAAGCTCAAGGCAGTGCTTGTAAATGTCGGTCTGATCTAATTGAACGTTTAGTAATGAAAAAGGCCCCCATTCGGGGGCCTTTTTTTGTTGCAAAAAACGGTGGGCAGGCTCACTTGCCATCGGGTTCAATCGATTCACAGGAATCCAGTTCCTCTTTGACATCACGGTGTTGCACCAGATACTCCCACATCTCCTGTTCCCGGGCCAAGTACGCATCGACGATTTGGGGATCAAATTGTTTTCCCTTGTCACCGACAATGATCTCGCGACATTTTTCAAGGCTGAATGCTTTCTTGTAACATCGCGGATTCCCCAAGGCATCAAAGACGTCGGCCAAGGCCATGATCCGGGCGGCCAGCGGAATACCCTCACCTTTGAGTCCGGCAGGATACCCTGTCCCGTCGTAGCGCTCGTGATGATGCAGGACAATGTCCTTGGCGATCTTGAGCTGCTCCGAACCCGTTTCCTGATAAATATCCTCCAGCAACTGCCCACCAATATTGGTATGTTTGCTCATGATCCCGATTTCCAGCTTGTTGTACTTGCCGGGTTTATTCAGAATGGAGTCCGGGATGGCAACCTTGCCGATGTCATGGAGCACGCTCATGGATTCCAGAATAGAAATTACAGGAGGGGTCAGTTCTTCATCGCCTAACCGCGCCAGTTCCTCGGCCAGCAGACGAACAAATTGCTTGACCCGTTTCAAATGGTTGCCGGTTTCCGGGCTGCGACAGTCAGCAAGTTGCGCCAGGGCAAAGATGAGCTTGTCCTGGGTCTGGAGGCGAAAGATGCGCTCGGCCGAGTTGAGGCGAACTCGAAGTTCTTCAGGGTTGACGGGTTTGACCAGGAAGTCGTCAGCGCCAAGCTCCAATCCTTTGACCAGATTGTCCTTGTCCGTCAGTGCGGTGAGTACGATGATATAGGTATAATTGATTTCGCGGGTACGAATGAGTTCGATGAGGCCAAAACCGTCCATACGGGGCATCTCAAGGTCGGTAATAACCAGCCGAGGCTGGTGTTTATCAAACATCTTGAGCCCTTCCAGCCCATCTTTGGCAGCAAGAATCTCATAGCCGAGAGCTTCCAAAACGCGAACAAGGGTGTTCCGCTGGAACTTGGAATCCTCGACCACAAGAATGGTCACGGTATGGTCCTGTTTGACCTCAGCGCGTTCGCTTTTCTGCATCAGCACCAGCCCCAACCTGAACCCGTCAGCATGAAAAGGTTTCTCGATCACCACGAGTGATTCTTTTTGACCCACCCTTAAAGGCTACGACGCAAATAGACTGAATCATTTGACGAATTCTGTCAAATACCAGAATCAACAATTACTCTTTTGTCGCAAAATGTTTTTTTTAAACACAATGTATACCGTATGGTGATTGGAAATGCTCAACTGTGATGCAAGGATAGAAGCAACTATTTCTGATACAGTCGTTCACGAAAAGCGCCACCGGTTCTCACGTAAACATCTGCGAGATTTCTCGGCAGTAGCTATGCATGTACTACAAATAAGTCTTATGATGAGTTTTGCTGCATAGGTCTCTTTTCGCCAGAAGGATAATAAAAGAGCGACCCATCCCGGAAAGGATAGGTCGCTCATTCTTTAATCAGTAATTCCGACTAGGCTTCGAAGGCCTTGATGAAGTTCGGGGCGACCTGCTTTTTGCGGCTCATGACGCCGTCCAGCCACACGGGCTCACCCGTGGTGGAAACACCAGCAAAGGCCTTGGCAACCACGGAAGGATCGTCGGAGGCGATCAGCAGTTCGGTGCCTTCCTTCATGATGTCGGTCAGCATCAGGAACACAGAGTGACGGCCATCAGCCTTGACCTTCTCGATCTCGGCCTGCAGGGCAGCCTTGTGGGCGTCCAGCATGGACAGGTCGATGACTTCCAACTGGCCGATGCCGACCTTGTTGCCAGACATGTCGAAGTCCTTGTAGTCACGGAAGACCAGGTCGGAGGGGGAAGCGCCATCAACGGCAGACTTGACCTTGAACATTTCCATGCCCAGGGCTTTCACGTCAGCGATACCGGCGATCTTGGCCAGAGCTTCGACAGCTTCCTTGTCCTGCGGGGTGCAGGTGACGGACTTGAACATGACGGTGTCGGAAAGGATGGCGCAGCAAAGCGCTCCGGCGATCCCCTTGGGAATCTCGACGCCGTAGAAGTCATACATGGACTTGATCACGGTGCCG
>JAHJKV010000299.1 GCA_018822065.1 Pseudomonadota bacterium | reverse complement strand
GTCTCCTTGAATTCCAGGAAATTTTCCTCAAGGCTCATGAGCCGCCACTCTTCGCTGGCAGCCTGAGTTTTGGGGCTCATGGTCTGGCAACCCGCCAACAGTGCCGACAGCAGCAACAACGGTAGGCCGGTTCGAAGGATGATTTTCATGAGTGCGCAAGAGTGCATTGCATTGAGATAGGCGAAAGATAAAGATTTTGCAACACTGCCAAGGCTTATACTTGCATTTCACCAGCGCACATGCCAACTTGGCGCCGGTTGCCGGGCCACCTGCCCCCGCACACCGAGACCTGATTACAACGAATTCCACTCGGAGACTGCATTGATGCTTGATTCCCCCTTGGCGACCCTGTTTGTTCAGGCGATCCCTACGGCTTTCTTCGATCTTCTGGCCGCAGCCGGTCTTGGTGCGGCGCTCATCGCCTTCGTGTGCGAGTGTCTGGCCACCTCCCGGAAGAACGCCTTTCTCGACAAGTTCGCCCTGCACCTGACCACCATGTCGTTCTGGGCGCTGCTCATTTCCATTTTCGCCGGAACTGCCGCCCTGTTTGTTGCCGGGAGCAAGCTGCCTGGGCTAACCCAGTGGCTCACGACCCCTGTGTCTCCCGCCCTGCCCATGGCCGCCACCCTGGGCTTCACCCTGCTTGCCCTGGCGCTCTACAAGTTCACCTGGCAAAACCTGCGCCAGAACAAAGGCCCACATCTCGCTCTCGGGGCATTGGTCGCTCTTGCGACCCTGGGAACGTTCTTTGCCAGCACGATAGCTATTCGCGGCTTCACAGCCCGCTTCCTGGCCGAGAATGCCCAGGACGTGTTCCTGACTGAACTGCTGGCCCCCTCCGGCAGCCCCCTCTTCTGGCCCCTTGCCATCGCCTCAGTCCTGCTCTGTCTGACCTTTGGCGGCGGCGTGGGCGCGGCCTTCCTGGTGCACCGTCGCACCCGCGACGATTTCGGTCGGGACTATTACAATTACGCCCTGCCCAAGGCGACCCTCTGGGCTCTCTTTCCCCTGGTCGGGCTCATGGGAACTGGTGGCTGGCTCTACGCCGTGCTGCCAGACACCCTCCTCCTGTCGCTTCGAAGCTACCCCCTGGTCTGCTATGCAGGCTCCGCCCCGGTGCTGCTCACCCTGGCCGCTGCCTGCTGGCTGCCCGTGGCCCTGAGCAAACAGCCCCTGCGGCTCAAGGGTCTGACCATTGTTGCCGGTCTGCTGCTCTGGGCTCTCGACACCCTGCTGCTCACTCTGCTCCTGATCCTCGCCCCCACGCTCTAGAGCGAATCCACGAAAAAGGCCGGAGCATATCGTTCCGGCCTTTTATTTTGTCGCTGAACCTGTCTGCCTAGGATTCCAGGGCCCTTTCTGCTGCAGCCCGGACCGCCTTCCGGCCCTTGCCCGGATCGCGAGGCTTGTCCGTGGTCGTGCTCGGGGACTTGGTATAGTTGGTTGCCAGGGTATACACCTCGTGCGGGTCCAGAATGAGTACCACGGAGCCGTCGCCCATAATGGTCGCGCCGGAAATGCCTTCCAGATTGAAGTCCGAGAGATACTGACCCAAGGGCTTGATGACGATCTCTTGGCGTTCCAGCAGACGGTCCACCACAAGACCCACTCGCCGCTCGTTGTCGTGCACGATGACCACGGGCAGAATATCACGGTCCTGCTCGTTTCTGGGCAGGTCGAGCAGTTCCGAAAGTTCCAGGATACCGAGCACTTCGCCGCGCAGGGTGATGGCCTTGCGCTGGTTCAGGTCCGAGAGTTTGTCCACGTGGATCTTGGTGGTCTCGGAAACAGCGTCCAGGGGGATGGCAAAGGTGCTGCCGGACACTTCGATCACCAGGGCGTCGATGATGGCCAGGGTCAGGGGGAGCGAGAGGGTCAGCTTGGTGCCCTTGCCCACTTCGCTGCGGGTATGCACACTGCCCTTGAGGCTCTTGATGTTGTTTTTGACCACGTCCATGCCCACGCCACGACCGGAGATATCCGTGACCTTTTCCGCCGAGGAGAAGCCGGGATGGAAGATGAGCTCGATGGCCTCGCGATCGTCGAGGTTCTTGACCTCGTCTGCGGTCATGATCCCCTTCTTCACCGCAGTGGCGCGCATCTTTTCCGGGTCGATTCCTCGACCGTCGTCCTCCACCTCGATGGCAACGGAGTTGCCCTTGTGGTAGGCGCGAAGCCAGACATGACCAACAGGGCTCTTGCCAGCGGCGATGCGTTCCTCTTCGGGCTCCAGGCCATGGTCCATGGAATTTCGAACCAAGTGCACCAGGGGATCGCCGATCTCCTCGACCACGCTCTTGTCGAGTTCGGTCTCCTCACCTTCGGTGATCAGTTCCACCTGTTTGCCGCTCTTACGCGACAGGTCGCGCACCAGTCTCGGGAACCGGGAGAACACTGTCTGCACCGGGACCATGCGCACATTCATGATGGTGTCCTGCAGGTCATCGGAGATACGCGCCATGGCGTAGGTGGTCTCGGTCAGCTGCTGGGCAACGTAATGCACTTCCTGCTGGCCCTCTTCCAGGGCACGAGCAAGCAGGGTGTACCGGTTGCGGTTGATGATCAGCTCGCCGATAAGATTCATCAGATGGTCGAGCTTCTGGTGGTCCACACGGATCGTACTGGAAGTCTTGGGTTTTGATGCCATGGCTCCACTCTGTGGTTGGGCCCTCATTGCCGCAGGCGCGGGCTGCGGGGCCGGTGGTTGGGGCGCTGCAACGACAGGAGGTGCAGCCGGTGCAGGGGCAGGCGGAGGTGCGGCTGGCACTATAGGAACGGGGGCCGCCACGGGTGCCGGTGCCGCAGCAGGTGCCGGTGCGGGTGCCTGTGCGGGTGCAGGTGCCACCGCAGGTTCGGGGGCCGCCGGAGGCGCTGGGGCTGCTGCCGCAGCATCGTTCTCGCTCAGCAGCTTATCCAAGGCCTTGAACGTCATGTCGCGCAGGATGGCACATTCCTGCGTCAGGATGTCCAACATCAAACCGAATTCGATATCCGAAGTCCGCGCCTGGTCCACCAGGCCTGCGGTACGTTCCGCATAGGTGGCGCAATTCTCCTGACCCATATACCCGGAAGAATTCTGCAGGGTCACCAGACTGCGGTACAAGCCATCGACATAATTTTTCTGGGTGTCATCCTTGCGGAGTTCCTCAAGGGCCAATTCGATGTTGTCCACCTGCTGATGCACCGTGGATTCAAAGATCGTGAGATCCTCCGGGTCGATACCGCTACTCGCGGCGGGTACGGCCGCAGGGGCTGGGGCAGCGGAAACAGGAGCCGGTTCAGGGGCAG
>JAHJKV010000298.1 GCA_018822065.1 Pseudomonadota bacterium | reverse complement strand
TTCCAGCAACTTTTGCTGCCAGCCCTTTTTAAGCCGAATGACACGGAAGCCGAAGTCCTGGATCAGGACTTCCAGGTCGCCGCGAAACCGTTCGGGCTTGAGCGCCAGAAGCGTGTATTCCGCTTGGCCGCTTTCCGGTTCCTGGGCCGTGACGCTTCCAGCGACCCGGCGTACCAACGACCCATACAGGCCCAAGGCGAGCAAACCACGGCGAAGCCTGCGTTTGAGGCGGGCGGTGAAAGTATTTTTCATAGTCGCGGTCCTAGGCGTCTTGTTCCCAACTGGCGTGCCGGAGCTTCCACTCTCCGTTCTCGCGCTTCCAGAGGTGCGGGGAACGGAAACGGTCACAGAGTTCGTCGAACTTCTCTTCGCTCAATTCGATGTAGTCCAGCACTTCGTTGAGGTAGCGCTTGGGACGCTCGCCATCGAACTGCTTGGCCAGGGCCAGGCCTTCCTCACGGGTCACATGGTGGTTGCGGATCTCCTGCGAGGCGTCGTAGGTGGTCCGGCCGATGCCGAACTTGATGTGCGTGGTGTAGTAGTGCAGGTCGTCGATCTTATCGTCGATGGAGTTGTACTTGGAGTACGTGCCCTCGGTGCGGAAGGGGCGGGCCTGGAACCCGGTGTGCTCTTCTGCGTAGTAGAAGGCTTCCTGCGGGGTCCACTTGATGTAGTAGCCCAGATAGCGCACGTCGATGTCCGCTTTCTCGATGACCTCGGCCGGGGCGGGGAGGTAGGCCTTGAGGTCGCCCAGGGTGACATCGTGCTTGTCCATGAGTTCGGGCACGGGCATGCCAGCCAGGTAGAGTTCGTTCAGGTTTTTCATCACCCAGTAGGAGCGGTCGCGCATGGCCGTGGTGTTGTCCGCGATGGGGTTGCCGTATTCGGCCTCGTTCTCGCCGTAGAACACCAGCTTGAGTCCGAAGTTGGCGGCCATCTTGGGCGCCAGGTTCTTCTGGCCCAGGACGAAGGTCTGGAAGGGATGCAGCAGGTTCTGGATGGAGAGCTTGGTAAGCAGGCGGTGCATGCGGCCGTTGGGCTTGAAGACCACGTTGTCGAATCCGCCGATTTCCACCCAGTTTTTCCAGTTGCGGTAGCCGTAATCCGTGTAGAGGATGGGCGGCCAAGTCACGGTGAGCGGGTGCATTCCGTACTTGTACTTGAGCAGGTGAGCGGCATAGGCGGAGTCCTTGCCGCCGGAGCCGGGTACCAGGCAGTCGTATGAGCCGTCCTTGGAGCGGTATTGATCCAGCAACTCCAGCAGTTCCTGCTCGCGCGTCTCCCAGTCGATCCGTTCCTTGATCTCGGCGTACCGGCAGGCGTCGCAAACCCCTTCCTCGTCCAGGTGCAGGTACTGGGCGCCCTCGCGGTCCGGCTTGTGCAGAAATTCCGGAATGGAGGAGGGCCGCTGGTTGGACATGATGCAACGCTTGCAGAAAACTATCTTCTCAGGCAGGCCGTACATGGTGTTGCTCATTGAAATGTTCCTTTATTTTGACAGGATATCTGCGAGATTTCGATATATTCTCAAGCCCCGTGCGCCGCTGCGTTCGGGGTGATACTGACACGCGAAGACGTTTCCATAGCGCACACTGGAGCAGAACTCAATGTGCCCGTAGGTGGTGGTGGAGCAGACCAGGCTCTTGTCTTCGGGGACAACCACGAAGGAATGCACGAAATAGAACCGCTCGCCGGGCGTGACCCCCTGCATGAGCGTGCCGTTCCAGTCGACTCCGTCAGCCGGGTTGACCCGGTTCCAGCCCACCTGCGGGACCTTGAGGACGCGGCCGTTCTCCCTGGGTGCGTCCAGCTTGACCACGTTGCCCTTGATGATGCCGAGCCCCTCGTGCGCGCCGAATTCCTCGCTGCCCTTCATGAGCAGTTGCAACCCTAGGCAGATACCGAACAGCGGCTTGCCGGAGGCGGCAACGTCCCGCAGCACGGAGACGAGGTCCAGCTCGTCCAGGGCGTCCATGGCGTCGCCAAAGGCTCCCACGCCGGGCAGGATGACCGCGTCCGCGCCGAGGATGGCGTCCTTGTTCGAGGTGATTTCGGCACCTAGGCCGACGTGTTCGCAGGCCAGCTTCACGGAATAGAGGTTCCCCAGCCGGTAGTCGACGATGGCGATCTTCGCACTCATGCCTAAACCTCCTCAAGGATTCGGCAGTCCACGCCCAGGGCTCTGAGATGGGCCTTGATTTCGGGCAGTGGGGTGTCCTGAATCTTGGAGAATCCGGCTCCTTTTTTGAGAAATTCGATGTTGCCCTCAGCCTTGTAATCCTTGTCAGCGTTTTGGCAGGAACGAATACAGTCGTAATGCAGAATGGAGGCAAGCGCCACGGCCTCGGCCCGTCCCTGGTCGATGACATCGAAAACGTGTTGGGCGTTACCCGCTCCGCCGCCAGCGATGACCGGCACGGAAACGGCCTCGGCA
>JAHJKV010000297.1 GCA_018822065.1 Pseudomonadota bacterium | reverse complement strand
TGGCCGGGGAAGTTGCGGCGGGCGGTGGTGATGGAGGTCGGACCAGCGACGTAGCCGTCCACCAGGAACGCGACATGGGAGGCATTTTCGCCAAAGGTCTTCAGAATGAACTCTCCGCGGGCGATGATCTCTGCCGGGTCGTCGGCGGTGATGTTTGCCGAGAAGAGCTTGGCCTCGCCAGTGGCGTCCTGAGCCCGGCGCATGGCGTCCGCCACTGCGGTGATGGTCTCCTGGAGCGGGGCAAAGACCTGGTTGCCCTGCGGCTCGTCGTTCTTGACGAAATCGCCGCCCAGCCAGAAGTCGTGGCAGGCCTGGGCAAAAGGTTTGGGCCTCAGGCCCAGTTTGGGCTTGACGATGGTCCCGGCGATCATGCCGCCGTTGGTTTCGCCGCGACCGAGCACACGCCAGAAGTCCTGGATGTTCATGGCCGGGCCGTCGAAGAGTTCCAGGTAGCACCTGGGCACGTAGAAGTCGTGCATCTTGGCGTATTCCACATCGCCCATGCCCTGGTTGTTGCCGATGGTCAGGGTCAGAAACGAGGCCAGCATGGCCTTGTTGTCGATGATGTTGCGGTCAAACAGTTCGACCGGATAGGCGATCTTGACCAGATCGTCGCCGTCCTTGTTTTTTTCCACCGAGTAGACCAGCGCGTCTACGCCTTTGGTGAAATCGTCGGTGGTGCAGACCTCCACGTTTGTCCCGGTGGAGGACTCGGCCGCGAAATGGGCGGCCACCTCGACGGAGCCGTGTCCTGCCTTGGGCTTCATCACATAGGCGCACAGGACGTGCCGGTCGCCGCGGATGAGTTCATTCTCGTCGAGTTCCAGGTTCACATATCGTTTGGATTGATCCAGCAATGCCATGTCGCTCTCCTTGTATTCCTCGTTCGTCGTGTCGGTTGACGAGCGCTGTTAGTTGTCCAGCTTGGCGTTCATCAGGTGAAAGCAGGTCAGCAGCTGCATGATGCCCAGTGGGTAGCTGATCTTTTCCTCGTCCCCGGCCATGTAGGCCCCCACACCCTCGGTGGTCAGCCCTCTGGCCGTTTCCAGATGGTCGATAATGATGTCCATGAGGGTCTCGGCGGTGACGGGCTTGATTGTCCCGGTGATCTTGAGGATGTCCACGGGCAGACCCTCGTCGCGCCCCAGGGTCAGCGACAGGCATTTCTCCTTGGTCCCGGGTCGGTGGTCGATGAACTCTGCAAAATCCGGGTGGGGGATAGTCGGGCGCAGGATCAGGTTGGTGTTCAGGATGCCGTTGGTCTCGCCGTTCTCGTTTTCGGCCTGGTGGAAGTTGCAGACGATGTCCGCGAACTTGCGCTGGGGCCGGATGAAGTTGGCCGAGATCTCGGTGCGCCGCTCAAGGGAGGCTTGCACCTCTTCGCGGGTATAACCGCGCTTGATCGTGTCCCGCTTGTATTTCCAGTCCACGCGCAACTCCTCTTCCGGGTCGAGGTAGATCTTCACGTCAAAGGCATCGCGCATCTTCTTGGTGGAAAAGCCAAGCAGTCCCTCGATGATCACGAACTCCTTGGGCTCCACGTAGACAGGCGGATCGAAGTCGCCAGTGGAGTGGTTGTAGACCGGTTTGAGAATCGCCTCGCCCCGGCGCAGCTGGTAGAAATTGTGCTGCATGATGTCGATATGGTTGCAGTCCGGATGCAGGGCGGAGATGTTCTTCTCCGCACGCTGGGTGCGGTTGTATTTATGGTAGTCGTCTGAGCAGAGATTGGTCACGCGCTCCGGGCCGAGGATTTTTTCGATGCCAGCCGAGATGGTGGTCTTGCCCGCGGCGGAGTCACCGACGATGCCGAGCAGGATTGGCCTGGTACGTTGCATGGGATTCCCCCTTGTTGTTGCAGTGCTGCTGCGCCGGGCGCTACAGCACGTAGTCCGTCATGATGCCGCTTCGGTAATGCGACTGGATATTCCGAATGGTTCCGTTGGCCCCGTTGAAGACTATGGTGCTGGTGTAGACACCCTTGTCGGTGACCGTCACCCCGGGGAGGAAGGAGCCGTCGGTGATGCCCGTGGCCGCGAAGAGCACGTCATTGGTGGTGACCATCTCCGACTCTGTCATGACCCGGTCCAGGTCGTAGCCAGCCTTGAGCACTGCGGTACGTTCCGCATCGGATTGCGGGTCGAGCTGCCCTTGCATCTCGCCGCCTGCCACCCGGATGGCCGTGGCGGCTAGGATGCCCTCGGGAGTGCCGCCAGAACCCATCATCAGGTCGATGCCGGTATTTGGCATCACCGCCATGAGCGCCCCGGCTACGTCGCCATCGGTGTGCAACTGGATGCGCGCTCCGGCCGCACGGATGTCGGCGATGAGCTTGTGGTGGCGCTCTTTGTCCAGAACAAAAACCACCAGGTCCTCGACCCGTTTGCCCAGGGCCGTAGCCACGGTCTGCAAGGTTTTTTTCACCGGGTCGCCCAGACGCACCTTGCCCTTTGCCTCGGACGGCACCACGAGCTTGTTCATATAAAATGCCGGGCCGGGGTCGAACATGGTCCCGCGGGGGGAGAGGGAGATCACGGAGATGGCGTTGGCCTTACCGAGCGCCAGCAGCCGGGTGCCCTCCACGGGATCCACGGCCACATCCACGGACGGACCCCGGCCAGTGCCGACCCGTTCTCCATTGTAGAGCATGGGGGCCTCGTCCTTTTCGCCCTCGCCGATGATGACCAGACCGTCGATGTCCACGGTGTCGAAATGTGCGCGCATGGCGTCCACGGCCGCACCGTCCCCCTCTTCCTTCTGACCGCGCCCCAGCCAGCGTGAGGAAGCCAGT
>JAHJKV010000296.1 GCA_018822065.1 Pseudomonadota bacterium | reverse complement strand
CCCCATAGTCGACGAAAAAATCATCGCCCAGGTCTAGGAGGCAGCCATGGAAGCAACCGCAAGACAGACCAAGAATATGTCGTACAGGGCTCCGGATGGTCCGAGAAGTCGGAAGATTTGGAACTCGGCCTTGCTGATCAAGGAAGTGATCGAACGGATCGTGGATCACCCTGCGGCGGTCGAGGAACTGACCCACGTCGCAAATGTTCTGATCGCCGAGTCAGAGCTGGTGGCGGAAATGGAATCAACCGCGCTGCTGCAACGGTTTTGCGTGTTCATCGCTCCGGTGCACAGGAACTAGTAGGCATCATGGAAGGTTACATGGAAAATGCCCAGGGGCACCAGGTGCCCCTGGACCAGGTGAAAGAGATCGACCGTGTCAGACACGAGTTGGTGCTTGAAAAGGTGGTGCTTTTCAAAGCGCTGCGTCTGGAACTGCGCGACCTCAAGGCCGACACGATGGGCGACATCGAAGCTTTTGTCCAGCTGTCAGCGGAGAAATACGGCGCGAAGGTCGGCGGCGACAAGGGCAACGTCACGCTTTGGAGCTACGACGGAAAGTACAAGTTGCAGCGGCAGATCAGCGAGCACTTGATGTTCGGCGAGCAGCTCAAGGCGGCCAAGGCGCTCATCGACGAGTGCATCAAGGAATGGACCAAAGACTCCCGCTCGGAACTCAAGGCGCTCATCGACGATGCGTTTCAGGTGGACAAGGAAGGCCGTATCAACACCGGTCGCATCCTTGGTCTGCGGCGGCTCAAGATCGAAGACGAGCGTTGGAAAATGGCCATGGAAGCCATCAGCGACAGCCTGCAGGTTGTCGGCTCCAAGGCCTACGTGCGGCTCTATGAACGCCAGACGGACGGCAGCTATGCGGCCATCAGCCTCGACATGGCCACGGTCTAGGAGATCATCATGGAAAAACAATTCTACTGCAAAGAGCGGGACATCCACGTTGATATGGCTACCTGCCGTAAAAGCTCAGCCTTGGCCACGTTCGGCAGCCCCTGCCGGGACTGCAAGGAACTCGCAAGGCGGGAGCGCGATCTGGAGAAAGAAGTCCAAGTTCCACCGGCTATGGAAGCGGACGCGGGCAACATCAAAGCCATTCCGAAGGCCAAGACTATTACTGACGTGCCCCAGATTCTGCGTCGGATGCAGGTGGCGGCTGGCGTCGATACGGACGCTGCCCTGTCCAAAAAGCTCAGAGGAAATGTCACACAAGCCCGCTCGCTCAACCGCATACCTGACCGCTGGTTTGAGTGGTTCGCGAAGAAAGGCATTTCGGAGAACTGGCTCAGGACCGGCGATGGGCTGATGAGGATGGACGGCGAAATTGAGGATGACTCGGCCATGGGGGACGCAGCGGACCTGGATCACGCGACGCAACTGGCAGAACCAGAGCCGCTGCCGAACAGCCCATTGGCTGCGGGCTTTGCCCTGGAAGAGTTGATCGTAGCGCTGCGTACACGGCTGCCCGGTGTGCGGATCGTCCTGGATATACCCGCATGACCACAATGACCATGGTTCCGCTCCGCGCCCTGCAAGCCTCGGAGCGGCAAACGCTGCGCCTGCTGTCGCTGAGCAGGAGCATGGCCAAGTTACTGCGCCAGGTGGGCGGCGACGGTGCAGCCTCCCTGGTGGAAAAATTCGAAGCGATAGAGGCCGGGATGGACCATTCCGACCCCGGCCAGGAATACAACAACCGCGCCGAAAAGGCGCAAGGAGAATCCCATGAACAAGACTGATCTGATCGCGGCCGTGGCCAAGAATTGTGAAATGACCAAGGCGAAGGCTGAACAGGCCGTGAACGGTGTGTTCGGCACCATCACCGAGGCCCTGGCCGATAGCCAGAAGGTGGCCATTACTGGCTTCGGCGTCTTCGAGGTCAAGGCGTCCCCGGCTCGCACGGGGCGCAACCCCCAGACTGGCGAGGCTGTGGAGATCAAGGCTCGGAACAACCCGAAGTTCAGGGCTGGCAAGGAACTGAAGGACGCGGTGAACTAACGTGCTGGCCATGACTCAGACCGAATGGATCAACGCCATTGAAGCCATGGCGGCCCTGGGCCTGCTGTTGTTCGGCCTGGGCGTGGCCATCTCGGCAATCAACGCGCTCTGGCGCACGATCACCGGCAAGACGAACGAAACACCTATTCAGCAATAGCGAAACCGCCCTCCGGGGCGGTCGGCCAGGCGCGGCGGCCTGGTCCTGATGAGCAGCCGAAAGGACAGCAGACATGGATAGAGTCAGTACCAAGCACACGATTCCAACCACTAGGGAAGAACGAGATAAAATCCGCGCCATTTACGGATACGGAAAACAAACGTTCAATCCATCGTCTCTGGCTGGTTTTTGCCTCCGGATGATCGATCAGTTGAACGCGCTGGAAGACGACACCAATGAGCGAGAGTAGCATGTTTACGCAGATACCCGATTTTCCAGAATACGAAATATCCCGCGACGGCATTGTGCGGACCATTGCAGACGCCCACCCGCTGCCGGTCTTCACGCATCCGTCAGGGCAGGAGTATGTGCGGTTCAGAGTCGCGCCCAGCAAGTACCGTTCGCGCAACATCAACATCCTGCTGTTTGAGATCTATGGTGCAGGATCTGCCGAGGCCGCTGGCATGGATGAACCGAATATGCGGCGGGCCATGGTGCAGCGTG
>JAHJKV010000295.1 GCA_018822065.1 Pseudomonadota bacterium | reverse complement strand
TTAAGGAATGATCCCCAGGAGGTGTTCGATGACGAAGGACAGAGTAAGGGGCCAGGGCGCCTCCTCCCCGGTGGAGGGAGGCCGTAGGCCGACCGGAACCGGGGAGGAGGCTCGCAAGCCGCCGAAGCGATTCTGGGCCAAGCACAAGACCGAGGCTGTGCTCCGGTTGCTGCGTGGTGAGGACATCGAGATATTGAGCCGGGAGCTGAGAGTGACGGCAGCCACGTTGGCTGGTTGGCGAGATCAGTTCCTTGCTTCGGGTGCCGAGGGTCTCAAGAAACGATCACCCAAAGAGGAGGCTGAAATCAAGCGCCTCAAGGAAAAAGTGGGCGAGCAGACCATGGAGAACGAGTTGCTCAGGGAAAAGATCGCCCGCATGGAGCAAGACCGCCCTTTGGCGTGGAGGAGGTCGAGGAAATGAGCCGGACCGCCTCGCCCTCCACCAGCAAGCCATACGGCCTGTCCCGTGTCTGCACGACATGGGGCATGGCCAAGTCCACGCACTACTGGCGCTGCAAGGCATCCGTACGGACCCGGCTCCGCCCAGGCCCCAAGGGTTTCCATTCCGACGAGGAACTGCATGTAAACATCTGCAGGGTCATCGAGGAGTCCCCGTTTACGGGGGAAGGCTACAGGAAAATCTGGGCCAGGCTGCGTTTTCAGGGCATACGGACATCACCCCGGCGAACACTGCGCATCATGCGCGAGCATGGCCTACTCGCCTTTCAAAGACCTGGCAGCCCGCACGGTCCCAAGGCGCACGACGGCACGATCAAGACGGCCACCGTGGACGAAATCTGGGGTACGGACATGACAACAACCATGACTGTCCTTGAGGGCAATGCCTCGGTATTCTTCGCCGTGGACCACTGCTCCCTGGAATGCCTGGGTATCCATGCGGCCAAGCCTGGCACTCGCTTCGAGGCCCTGGAGCCCATACGACAAGGGGTTCGTCACAGCTTCGGTGCCTTCGGCCTCAAGGTGGCCCAGGGCCTTACGCTGCGGCATGACAACGGCAGCCAGTATGTTTCGGACGTATTCCAGGACGAGATTGCCTTTCTGGGTATCAAGAGCTCCCCGTCCTACGTGCGTGAACCGCAGGGCAACGGGATCGCGGAGCGCTTCGTGCGTATCCTCAAGGAAAACCTGCTCTGGGTCAGGCATTTCGACACAGTGGAAGAAATGAGGCTGGCCCTGTTGGAATTCAAGGAAATCTACAACCGGGAATGGATTGTTGGTCGGCACGGGTACAAGACCCCTGCCCAGGTCAGAAAGGAGCAGACCGCCCCGGTGTCCGAGGCGGCCTGATTAGGAAAAATGAGTGTCCAAAAAACTGTAGACCGCTACAGGACCACCTTCCTGAGATATATCCTGGCTCTGAACGCGGACAACTTGCGGAAGCAGGGCATCATATTCCTCGAAGAGTTCAAGGAAGTCCCCCGACTCAAGGAAGAAAGCATCCCAAGCGACCTGATCGCCCGCTTCCAAAAAAACCTGCACCAGGTTACGGCTCCGACTAGCCAGGACCCCAGCATTTCCTATGTGATGTCCTCCCCCCATTTTACTGGTCATTATATTTCTGGTCTCACGGAAACGCACACCATCGCGCCCAGGGTTCGGGAAATATTCCAGGGATTTGATGTCAAGATCATTCTCTATCTCCGCCGGCAAGACGAACTCATGGAATCGATTTATACCCAAATGTTTCATGAAGGCAGAGCGGACGATTTTGAACAATTTGTTTCCGATTTCGGCCACAAATGCTTCCGCTGGGACACCGTTTTGGACGCCTATGAACAACAATTCGGCAAAGACAACATCATCCCCCGAAGGTATCATGAAAAATTCTTTCCCGAACGGAACAGTCTGATCCAGGACTTCTGCGACATAATCAACGCCAGTGACCTGATCATCAAGACTCCCTCCCGACAGGTCAACGCCGGATTTTCCCGCGACGCCATGGAAATTGCGAGGATATGTAACCCGCACCTCACCCAGCAGGAACACGGCAGGTTGCGGGCGTATTTACAGTCAGTGAGTCCCAAAAAGCCAATGGAACGATACCACTATTTCAACGCGGAAACACGGCAACGATATATGGAAAGCTTCGAAAAAAGCAACTCGGAAGTTGCAATGCGATTCTTCCCGGACTCGCGCGGGATTCTGTTTCCGCCGCCAGAAGATGATACCCACGTCGACTATCCAGGTCTGAGCATGGAAAGCGTATGCAGAACGTTCATGCTCTGCCTGCTAGAACTCGACCGTGCCTTCGCAGGGCAGCAGTCCTTCACCGGAACCAAGCTGCGGAAAATCGAAAATAAATTGTATAACACAATT
>JAHJKV010000031.1 GCA_018822065.1 Pseudomonadota bacterium | reverse complement strand
CAACGCCGATGTCTGCGAAATTTATACGGATGTACCGGGCGTATTCACCACCGACCCGAACATCTGCTCCAGGGCCAGAAAACTCGATAAGATCGCCTACGACGAAATGCTGGAAATGGCCTCCATGGGAGCCAAGGTCCTGCAAATCCGTTCCGTGGAATTCGCCAAAAAATTCAATGTTGACGTGCTCGTCCGCTCGACCTTCACCGACGAGCCGGGCACGCTTGTGACCAAGGAGGACAAAATGGAAGCCGTTCTCGTTTCTGGAATAGCCTATGACAAGGACCAGGCCCGCGTGACGCTAGTGCACGTGGAGGACCGCCCCGGTGTTTCCGCCGCCATCTTCGGCAGCATCGCCGAAAAGAAGATCCTTGTAGACATGATCGTCCAGAATCCGAGCAAGGACGGCACCACGGACCTCACCTTCACTGTTCCCCGCGCCGACCTCGACGCCACCCTGCGAATTATCGAGGGCCTCAAACTTGAGGTCCCCTACGAAGAAGTCCGCCACGACAAACACGTGAGCAAAGTTTCTGTCATCGGCGTGGGAATGCGCAGCCACTCGGGCGTCGCGGCCAAGGCCTTCCAGGCTCTGGCCAACGACGGGGTGAACATCCTGATGATCTCCACCTCTGAGATCAAGGTCACCTGCCTCATCGAGGAAAAGTACACCGAACTGGCCGTTCGCACGCTGCATACCGCCTTTGAACTGGATTCAGGCAACACAGCAGCATCATGAGAAAAGTAGAAATATACGACACCACATTACGCGACGGCACCCAGGCCGAGGAACTCAACCTCACCACGGAAGACAAACTTCTCATTGCCCATCGTCTCGACGATCTGGGCCTGCACTACATCGAGGGCGGTTGGCCCGGATCAAACCCGACGGACAAGCACTTCTTCGCAGAACTCGTCTCCCATAGCTTCAAAAACGCAAAGATTGCGGCCTTCGGGTCCACCCACCATCCAGGGAACACGGCGGAAAAAGACGCCAATCTCAGAGCCCTGGTGGACGCTGCAACCGAGGTGGTCACCATCTTCGGCAAGAGCTGGGATCTGCACGCCAAGATCGCCCTGAAAATCAGCCTGGAGCGCAATATCGAGCTCATCCGTGACTCGATCGCCTTTCTCAAGAGCAAGGTGCCCACGGTCTTCTACGATGGCGAGCACTTCTTCGACGGCTATAAGGCCGACCCCCAATTCGCGCTGGCCTGTGCCCGGGCCGCTGCCGAGGCCGGTGCCGACTGCATCATCCCCTGCGATACCAACGGGGGCTCCTTGCCCCGCGAGATCGCCGAGATCATGCGAGCCGTGAAGCAGGCCCTGCCGGATGTGGCCTTGGGCATCCACACCCACAACGACTCGGAACTGGCCGTTGCCGGTGCCCTGGCCGCCGTGGACGAAGGAGCAAGCCAGGTGCAGGGCACCATCAACGGCTTTGGCGAACGCTGCGGCAATGCCAACCTCTGCTCCATCATCCCCAACCTGGAACTGAAGCTGGGCGTGGAAACCATCGGCTCGGACAACCTCCAGAAACTGACCAGGACTGCCAGCTACGTCACCGAGGTGGCCAACCTCCGCCCCTTCCTGCGCCAGCCCTTTGTAGGCAGTGCCGCCTTTGCCCACAAGGGCGGCATCCACGTTTCGGCGGTGATGAAGGATTCGCGCACATACGAACACATTCCTCCCGCCTCGGTGGGCAACGAACAGCGGGTGCTCCTGAGCGATCAGGCCGGCAAGTCAAACATCATCTTCAAGGCTCAGTCCCTGGGCTATGTCCTGAAAAAGAACGATCCCCGCCTTCCCGGCCTGCTCGCCTGCATCAAGGAACGCGAGGCCATCGGTTTTGAATATTCCGTGGCCGAGGCCTCATTCGAACTGATGCTGCACGAATTGCTCGGCAGCCCCAAGGAATTCTTCTCGTTCAAGAATTTCTTCGTCGTGGACTCTAAACGTGAGCAGGACAATGAGCCCATCACCGAGGCCACGGTCATCGTGGAGGTCAAGGGCAATGAAGAACACACGGCAGCCTGCGGCAACGGTCCGGTCAACGCCCTGGACCTGGCCCTGCGCAAGGGACTACAAACCTTCTACCCACGCATCTCCGAGGTTCGCCTGAAAGACTTCAAAGTACGCGTGGTGGCCGGTGCCCAGCGTGATACGGGCGGCACCGCCTCCTACGTTCGCGTCCTCATCGAATCGAGCGATGGCGCGCACCGCTGGACCACGGTAGGCGTCTCCCACAACATTATCGAGGCCTCCTGGCAGGCAGTGGTGGACTCCTACAACTACAAGCTCCTGCTGGACGATAACAGCCTTCGCCCATGACCCGCCTGACCATGCTCATGGACAACAAAGCCCTGCCCGGTTTTCATGCCGAGTGGGGCCTTTCCGTGGCACTTGAGCTTGATGACGGCCAATTTTGGCTCTGGGATT
>JAHJKV010000294.1 GCA_018822065.1 Pseudomonadota bacterium | reverse complement strand
GCCGAGGTGGATCTTGCCAGTGCCGAACAGGGGCTACTCACGGCCAAAAACAACGTCGCGACTCAGATCGCCAAGCTGAATTCCCTGTTGAATATTCCCCTGGAGACCGAGATCAACTACGTGGGTGTCCTTAATGACAAGCCCTTTGAACTCGACCTCAAGGCCTGTTTGGATCGGGCCTATGAAAAACGGCCCGATATCATCATCGGCCAGAAGAGCGTGGAAATGGCTGGCAAGGACCTGAACATTGCCGCCGCTGACCTGCTGCCTTCCTTTGATGCGGACTGGAACTACTATAAGAAAGGCAATTCTGCCGACCTGTACGCCAATTCCGAGACCTGGAATCGCTCCACGGCCGAGTATTGGACCGCAGGCGTGAGCGCCAGCTACAGCATCAAGGTAGGTGGCGGCGACATTGCCGGGACCCTCTCTGCCCGCGATACCTATCGGCAGGTCATGGCCAATCTGGAAACCACGCGCCTTGATGCCGGGTTCGAGGTCAAACAGGCCCATCTGGACATCCGGGCTGCCAAGGATCGTATCGAGGTGTCCCGCAAGCAGGTGGAAGCCTCCCAGGAGGCCTACCGTATGGCCCTGGCCCGCTATCAGGCCCAGGTTGGCACCAATACCGACGTGCTCAATGCCCAGGCCAATCTCTCGGCCAGCGAGGCCACGCTCAACAAGGCCCTGGCTGACCACCTGACCGCTCTGGCCAAGCTCTACGTGGCCATGGGCGAGAAGAATCCTGGCCTGGATATCCAATAGTGTTTGGACGCACCCTGAACCGAGAGGGTTCTGAAAAAAAGGTTTGCCCGGACTGCCAGGGCGAATTGCTTCTTGTGCGGCGCTGTCCCTATCTGGCCATGCGCTGTGCTGCCTGCGGCACGACCCATGAGTTCAAGGACGTGTCCGACCAAATGGACGACCCCTTTGAAGAGGAGATGGGCTGGATTCCAATGGATCGTTTGTGACGATCCGTCTGTGATGGCCCGTCTATGATGGCCCGAAGTCCTTTCCAAGAGTTCCAGGCTGTGAACCGCCTAGTAGTGAACCGCAGGCGTGCAAAACTCCGACATGAGTGAGCGGGTGAATATTCCCATGAAGCATCTTTTCAGAGCCATGCTCCTGTGCGTTCTGCTGGCGACCCCCTGTCTGGCCGGGCAATGGGACTCCCTCGTGGACCGTCTTGCCGCCGAAGGGTTGAACCGGGGGTATGTGACCGTGCTCTTCGAACGGAGCATGGTGGACTACGATCCCACGGTCATGGCCCGGAAGATGGACGCCCTGACCGAGACGCATATGCGCCGCCTGGCCGGGGAGAAGGCACCGGTTCCCCATGAGGAGCGTGCCGAGCTCTACGACCAATACACCCAGCCTGATCTCATGCAGACCGCCTGGGAATACATGGACAGCAGGGGCCCGATCTTCGATTCCATCGAGAAACGCTTCGGCGTCCCCCGCGAGGTCATGGTGGCGCTCTTGCAGGTCGAGACCAAGCTCGGCACCCTGCCAGGGAAAATCCGGGTGTTCATCAATCTCGCCTCCATGGCCAACAGCACGAACCCGGACATGTTCCGCCAGGCTATGACCCAGGAGGTCCCGGCCAGCGAGTCGGAATGGTTGGCGACCTACACTGGAAAAAAGGCGGATTGGGCCTTCAAGGAACTGGCCGCGCTCATCCGCTATGCCCGGGCCAATCGTCATGACCCGCTGAATATCCTGGGCTCGAAATATGGGGCCATCGGCTACTGCCAGTTCATGCCCACCAGCGCCGAGGCATACGGTGTGGACGGCAATGGAGACGGCGTCGTGGACCTCTTCACCGAACGCGACTCCATCGCCAGCATGGCCAACTATCTGGTCAAACACGGCTGGATGGGCACCATGACCCCGGAGAAGCGCTACAAGGCCGTCTACGCCTACAACCACTCCAAACACTACACCAACGCCATCCTGGCCGTGGCCGCAGAGCTGGAAAAGCTGCGCCGCTGATCCAGTCCCTCCAAAATCAGTCTTTTTTTTGGAAGATCTGCGGAGCGATTTGCGACTATCCTAAGTCTGACGAAAGGGTAACGGGGGAGCGCTGGCCGTCGGTGTCTAGTTTTCCAGGAGCGCCTGATACAAATTCAGGGTGCGGTTTAGGAAGTCTTTGCCTGTGAGTTGGGACATGGTGACTTTGTGGGCGGCTGTGAGCTCGGCCCGGAATGCGGGGTCGGTGACGGCTCGGCGGAGCAGGGGGAGCAGGGCTTCGGGGGTGTCCGTGGGGTAGAGGGCCGATTCCGGCACTAGGTCGGGCATGACGTTCACGTCGGTTGAGAGCAGCGGTCGGCCGCAGGCCATGATCTCCAAGGCGGCGCGGGCAATGGCCTCGCTCCAGAGGGACGCCACAACACCCACGTCCAGGGCGCTGATGCAGGCCACCACGTCATCCCGCTTGTGGGAGATGGCGGTGATGTCGCTGATGCCGCTCTCGCGAATCCAGTCCTCCACCTGCCGGTGCTTGGTGGCGGTTTCAAAGCCGATGAGGAAGAGTTTCAGGTTGCCCTGGCCTTCGCTGTGCAGCCGAGACACGGTCTGGATCAGTTCTTTCTGGCCCTTGACCCGGTCGAAGCGGCCCAGCAGGCCGACCACGATGTCGTTTTCCGTAAATCCAAATTCCTGGCGCACGTGCTCCCGACCCTCAGGGTCGAAGCGGTAGTGCTCGGTGTCCACGCCGCCATGGATGAGCCAGACCCCCTTGTCCGGGGTCTTCATGGTATGGAGGAAGTGGCGGGCCATCTTCTGGTTGGTGACCACCACGGCGCTGGCCACGCTCTTGTGCAGCCAGCGGTTGAAGAAGTCTGCGCGGGGAGGGCGCTGGTCGCCGCGGGTTCGCACCAGGTGAAAGCCCATGCCGAGCTTGCGCAAGAGGCCCCAGAGGAAGAACCCCTCGCCCCTGTGGCAGTTGACCACATCGGGCCGGAACTCGCGTAGAAGCCGGATCATATTTCCCAGGGTCGTGAAGAGCCGGGCCGGGTTGGAGGTGTTCAGGTCCAGGCGAACGACCGTCAGTCCCATGTTTCTGGCCATCTCCTCGGGCGGGGTATCCGGCTGGACAACTACCACTACCTCATGCCCGGCATCGTCCAACAGCTGCGAGAGGTACAAAGCGTACCAGGCTGTGGCGTTGAGCCAGCGAACATTGATGACCTGGATGATTTTCATGGTTGCTGCGGAATCCCGGTGTGTTGTGGATGCGTCGAGAATATGACCCAAGCCGGATGCCTTGGCAAGGGAAAAGGGATGGACACGTCACCCCGCCTGGTCGGAAAACAGTGTGTCCAGGCGGGGTTGGAACCTCTTTTGCATACCTGCGTCAGGGGAACAGGTTTCCCTGTGCCGCCAGGTTGTCAGGCGAAGATTTCCTTCTTGGTCACGGCTTCGGCCTTGACCCGGTCCAGCAGATCGCTCAGGGCAGCCTTGACGTTCTCGCGGATGTCGCCGGCCACGATGAGAAAAAGCACGTCATCGCCGGGGACCATGCGTCCCTCGTTGGCATGGGCCAGGACCCTGAAGATACCGGGCCGGGATTCGAATTCCTTGGCTATGGTCGCGATCTTCTCGTGGTCCGGAGTGATTTCGATGGCAGTGACGGTTTCCTTGTTTTGCCTGGACCAACCACGGACAACTCCGTTATGAATAAGGACCATGCCGACGTTTTCGGCAAAGCCAGGCTCCTGCTTCAGCTTTTCAAGTGCCTCGGTAATATACATGATGCCTCCCAGTGTTGAGGAGTTGAGATGAGCAGTATTTCCTCGTTATTGCAAGCGCTTCCAAATATCACCCAGTCCCGGATGATCGGTTCGGGATATGGGTTGTGGATGACCTGGAACGGCCAACTCAACAACTCCCTGATGGCGACCCTCAAGGACTACGGGCTCATCCCCATGGTCAAAGAGAGCAACCAGGCCCTGTGGTACTCCTCTTCTACAGAGATTTTTCGTGCCTTGGCAAGGCTGCTCATCTATGCGCGATTGAACCCCACGCCCGTGTTCTGTCAGGTCATGCCCGTGACCTTCCAGGCCGGCTATAATCTGGCTTGTTCCCTGTCCGTTCCGGCGGAATTTACCAAGCAGAGCGTGGAACCCTCAGACGAATTCGAGGTCTGGGTGCATCCGAAGCTCCAGGATGACGTCAAGCGTATCGCCGGACTCGAACTCCGAGAGAAGACCGGCATCACCGGCTTATCCAACTCGGGCTGGATGATGTTTGTGGCCGACGAGGGGCTCAACTACGAGACCGCCTTGTGCTGGTATTGCGCCATCAAGCCTGTGGGGCGGATGCGCGAGAAGGAAGCGGTCATGGGCTGGCGAGGCTACCTGGAGGAAATCAGGCAACTGCTCCAGCGGCACAAGATCAAATACCTCATTGGCACCCGCGAAGAGATGGTTCTTTTGCCTCTGAACAACCTGCGTGAGCTGCGAAATTTCTTCACCGACCTGCTAACTCTCTCTCTGGAGATCAAACCGAACGAGGAAGGAAATTACTGGCCCTCGGTCATAGCTGCCGTGCCCCAGAAAAACCTCCAGTTCGCCGAAGAGGTGGCCGGAAAGTTTAACGTGGACTGGAACAAGCTCTCCCCGGACGTGCCCCACTTGCACTACCGGGATGCCTACATGGTGTCCGAGTGGTTCCAGATCAACGAGGCCCGGTATGGCGGCGAAGAATCCCTGGAGTCCTGGTGTAATATCGGGCTCAAAGCCGAAAGCGGGCTGGTGGTCAAGGCGGCCGTGGACCTTGCCCTGCCCCGTACCCTGGTCATGGGGACGGAGGAGAAAGAGTGTTATTATTGCGGCCTGCATAATCATGCTCCTATGGATTGTCCCAGCAAGGCCATGCCCCACCTCCGGCCTGGAGTGTGGAACCTGATGGCCAAGGTGAACATCAAGGAACTGCCCAAGGCAGTGAAGAAACTTGAGGATGCACTGGTCGGGGACGAAGTTCTGAAGACCATCAGCGAGATGTTGGAGACGGGCAAGGAGATGGAAAACAAGCTGTTGCAGGTTGTTTTCGAGATAAACTCGCCTTGCCAGTTGCGCGCCCTGACCGCGGTCTGGCGAGCCAGGGGCAAGGAGTGGCCGGAGGGCTTTAAACAGTCGGTCGAGGAAGATGGGCAATTTGTTCAGGACGCCTTGACTGCGCTCAAGGCCAATGAATTTGAGGTGGCGGCGGAGGAACTCAAGCGGGCCAGGGTGAAATACCCCAGGAGTTTCATCCCGTCATCCCTGCAAGGATTCCTGTCCCTGGAGACCGGGGATTTCAACCAGGCCATGTTCT
>JAHJKV010000293.1 GCA_018822065.1 Pseudomonadota bacterium | reverse complement strand
GAACACGTCCTTGATCAGCTTCGGCCAGCCGAGGGCGAAGATGATACCGCCTATGGTGTAGCAGGTGCCGCCGGCGAGCATCCAGACCAGGCCGCCCGTAGGCATGATCTGTACCATGGGCACAGCGGCCACCAGCACCAGCCAGCCCATGGCGATGTACAGGGCCGAGGAAATCCAGGGTGGAGAGCCGAAGCGTTTGAGCTTGAGGACGGAGCCGAGGATCGCCAGCCCCCAGATGGTCCCCAGGATGGACCAGCCCCAGGGACCGCGCAGCGGAACCAGGCAGACCGGGGTGTAGGTGGCGGCGATGAGGACGTAGATCATAATATGGTCGAGCTTTTCCAGCCATTGGGAGGGGCAGTCCGGGGACTGGAACCAGTGGCAGGCCGTGGAGGTGGCGTAGAGGCCGATCATGCCGACGCCGAAGATGGCGCAGGAGACCACGTGCCAAGCGGAGCCCTCCTGGGCTGCGCGAACTACGAGCAGGGCCAGGGCGGCGATGGAGAGGATCGCGCCGATGAAATGGATGAAGCCGGAGGCCGGATCGCGCAGGAGCAGTTGCTTGGGCTGGTGACGCCTTGAACAGTGTTCAGTCATGAACAAACTATACCAGAGGAGGTGCCCGGAAGGCAAATGGAAGGCAACGGGGAAACGGTCAGGGTTTGAGCTGGGAAATGATCATGCCCGTGAGCATCAGGGCGCAGCCGAATAGGGCCTGGGTGCCGAGCAACTCGCCGAGGAGCAGCCAGCCTGCGACCGCAGCGAACACGGCCTCCAGTGAAAGGATGATGGAGGCATGGGCCGGATTGGCCTCGCGCTGGGCCACCACCTGGAGGGTATAGGCCACGCCCGTGGACATGAGCCCGCAGTAGAGGATGGAATTGCGCGCCCCCAGGATGCCTTCCCAGGAGATGGTCTCGATGGCCAGGCCAGTGCCAAGGGAGAGTAGACCGCAGACCATGAACTGGGCCTGGGCCAGGGCGATGGGGTTCATCTTCGGGGCCAGCCAGCCGATGACGAGCAGGTGCGCGGCCCAGAAGAAGGCGCTGAAGAGCACCATCAGGTCGCCGTGGGCGATGGTCAGGTCGCCGGTGATGCACAGGAAGAAGAGGCCGATCACGGCCAGCACCCCGCCCAGCCAGGTGCCCCAGCCAGGTCGCTGCCGGAAGAAGAGACCCATCATGGGCGTGAGAATGACATAGAGCCCGGTGATGAAGCCCGCGTTGCCTGCCGAGGTGGTGACGATACCGACCTGTTGCAGGGCGGCCCCGCCAAAGAGGGCGCATCCGGCCAGCAGTCCACCTTTGAGGTAGGTCATGGGGCCGGGTCGGTTGTCATAGGGCGCGGCAGCACTCTTGCGCAGGGTGAGCAGGGTCAGGGGGGTGAGGGCCAGGGAGCCGAGGATGAAGCGCACCCCGTTGAACCCATAGGGGCCGAGATGTTCCATGCCCGTCTTCTGGAAGACGAACGCCGTCCCCCAGATGAGGGCGGTGAGGAGGAGGAGCGCATCGGCTCTGAGGATGGCTGTTTTCATAAAAAAACCGTCTGCCAAGCAGAGGTTCCTAGCAGACGGATGTGGGGTTGTATAGAGGGGGATTTCAACTCGCCGCCGCCACACTCCCGTGGTCGCGCAGTTCGTTGATCAGTTCCTGGAGCACGTCATCAGCCATGTAGTTGGGAACCTGACAGGTGCCGACCTGGGTATGGCCGCCGCCGCCGTACTTGAGCATCAATCTGCCAACGTCCACCTGGCTGGTGCGGTTCAGGATGGAATAGCCCACGGAAAACACCGTGTTCTGCTTCTTCTTGCCCCAGAGAGCCTGGATGGAAATGTTGCATTCAGGGAACAGGGAATACATGGTGAAGCGGTTGCCGGGAGGAATGGTATCCAAGTGGCGCATGTCGAGCACGATGACGTTGTCGATGGTGATGATGTTTTCCAGGAGCATATGCTTGAAGTGCTTCTCCTGCATGAAATAGCGTTCCACCCGTTCGGCCACGTCCGCTTGTTCCAGGACCTGGTTCACATGCATGGTCTTGATGTACCCGATCATGTCTTCCATGAGCTGGTAGTTGGAAATGTTGAAATAGCGGTAGTGGGCCAGACCGGTCCGGGGGTCCATGATGAAGCCCATGAGCACCCACCCTTCGGGGTGGAGGACCTCGTTCAGGGAGAGGTTGCCTGAGTCCACCTTGTCCACGAAGTGGAGCATCTCGTCATATTTGGTCCCATATGCTTCGGCCCCGCCGAAGAATTCCCAGATGATCCGGGCGCAACTGGGGGCCTGCATGCTCATGCCCCGGTAGTCGATGCCGGGCGCCAGACGATAATCTTCGGAGGCGTGGTGATCGAACCAATAGCCGCAGCCGGGAATGTAGGGAACGTTGGCAACAATGTCGTCCGGGTTGCCGGGATATTTCCCGTCCTGGACGTCCTTGGGGTGGACGAACAGCCAGTTATCCATGAGCCCTATTTCCGAGAGCAGCACAGCGCAGGCAAGTCCGTCAAAGTCGGCACGAGTGACGAGTCGCAAGGCATCCCTCCTTCCATTGCAGGTAATACCACCTCAGGACCTTGCGGGTCATGGAAACATAGTAGGGAAAAAAGCGAGTTATGGCAACGGGGATAAGCGCTTGTTCTGTGGCTTTCACGAGGTGGTTGCCGCTGCCGCTTATTCGGGCGCGTGATTCTCTAGTTCAGGGCGGACTGATAGACCTCAATGGTCTGGCTGGTGATGGTGTCCCAGTCGTAGCGCCCCAGGGCAAAGGTGCGGGCGCGCAGGCCCATTCCGGCAAGGTCGTCACGGGCGAGCATGACGCTCAGGCTGGAGGAAAGAGAGTCCACGTTTCCGGCCTGGAAGCGGTAGCCCAGGCGTCCGGTGAGCGGCGGGTAGGCTTCGCCGTCGTTAAAGGTTTCGATGCAGGGGGGGATGTCCGAGGTCAGCACCGGGCAGCCGTAGGCCATGGCCTCCAGCAGGACGATGGGCATCCCCTCCAGGTCCGAGGGCAACACGAAGAGTTTGGCGCTTGAAAAAGCCTCGTCCTTGTCGTTGCCGAAGAGCGGGCCGACAAAGAGGATTCGCGGGTCATCCCCGGCCAGGGTTTTGAGTCGGGTAAGATATTCGTCGGAATGGCTGGACGGTCCGGCGATGACCAATTTTAGACTGGTCTCGATGCGCCGGAAGGCCTCGATGAGATAGTGGAACCCCTTTTCCGGCACCAGCCTGCCCAGGGCCAGGATGTAGCCGTTTTTTTCCAGGCCAAATCGTTGCAGCCCGTCTAGGGGACGGCGGACCGGTTCAGTGATGCCGTTGGGGATGTGCACCGTGTCTTGGCCATAGTGCTCGGCGTAGTGCTGCTTCAGGTCTCCAGAGACCACGATGGTCCGGTTGGGACAGTGGACCGAGGTCCAGGCTCCGACGCGCAGGACCAGGCTGGCCACCCCGCCCCACTTGGCCCGCTGGAAATCCAGGCCATGCACGGTGACCACGGAGGCCCGTCCGGCCAGGCGTGGCATCCAGGAGAGCAGCGAGGGGCCGGTGGCGTGAACATGGACCAGATCTGCGGCAGCGATGGCCGCGGGCATGCCGAGGGCAGTGTTGGAGATGGCCTCCAGATGCTTGGAATAGATGGCCGGACGATGGATGAGCCGGACGCCCAAGTACTCGGGCTCCGGGTAGGTCTCATAGCGCGGGCGGCAGATGACCGAGACCTGGTGGCCGAGGCCGACCATGCGGATGGCCAGTTCGCGCACGTGTCGCTCAATGCCGCCGGACACGCCTTCCACGATACCCCGAAGCCCGATCATGGCGATGCGCATCAGTTGTCCTCCGTGAGCCGGGTCGGGTCACCCGCGAGCAGGGCGTCGTAGATGGCCAACAGCCGGTCGCCGTGCCTAGCCAGGGTGTGGCGTTTCAGGATGCGCTCCCTGGCGACCCGGCCCATCGCGGTTCGTTTGGCAGGATCGTCGAGCAGTTGCCGCAGACAGGCTCCGAGGGCAGCTTCGTCGCCGTGGGGATGGAGCAGTCCGGTGACGCCGTGCTCCACCAGTTCCGGGATGCCCCCCAGGTTGGAGGCGACCACGGGCCGTTCGAGGGCCATGGCCTCCAGGATGGTCATGGGGCAGTTCTCGTACCACTCGGAGGGGATGGAGACCATGGCGGCGTTGGCCACCAGAATGCGTAGTTCCTCGCCGGTCTTGTAGCCGGTGAAGGTCGCCCGGGGGTAGTCCTGGCGGAGTCGCTCTTCCTCGGGGCCGGAGCCCACGACGACCAGTTCGGCTTGGTCCGCCAAGGTCGCATGGGCCCGGAGCAAGGTTTCGATGCCCTTTTCCCGGGAGAGGCGGCCAAAGAAGAGCAGGTAGCCCTTGTCGCCGGGCACGGGCGTGAAGGCGTCGGTGTCGATGGCGTTGGGCAGGACCACGACCTTGTCGCGTGGCAGCCGTTCGGCGCAGACCACATCCTTCAGGAAGCGGCTGGGGGTGATGAACAGGTCGGCCTGTTCCCAGGTTTTGCGCCAGAAATGGTAGAGAGATTCGGCGGCCAAGAGTGCCCCTCGGAACCGGGAGCCCTGGCAATTGGTGGTCAGAGGGCGAAGATAATGATGTCCCAGGCATTGCTCGCAGATTTCGCCTTGGCAGTCGAGCATCAGGTAGGCCGGGCAGGCGAGCTTCAGGTCGTGCAGAGTGACCACCACCTTGATACCAAGCCCCTTGAGGGTCGGGATGATGGAGGGCGTGAGCTGGTGGTAGACGTTGTGCAGATGGGCCAGGGCAGGGCGGGTGTCGCGGGCCAGCTTGAGGATATTGCGCACGGCCTCCCGGCTGTGGATGAAGGATCCGGCCAGGGAGAGTTTTTGGAGGGTGCCGTGACTGGCGTGGTAGTCTCGGTGGGAAACGAAATACGCTTCCTGCTCCGAGGCCAGGTTTTCGGGGTGGCGCATGGCAAAGTCCAGGGTGGTCACTCCCCGCTGCTGCAGCAACGTCCGTTCCTGGAAGAAAACCGTCTCGGCCCCGCCCTTGAGGTAGAAAAACTTGTTGGCCAGCAGGACCGGCTCGGTGTGGAGACGGCTGTTCATGAAATCTCGTAGCCTCGTGACTCGGCGGTTTCGCGGGTGACGTTCTCGACCCGGCTGATCTGTTCAGGCGTGAGAATTTTCAAATACTTGGAATTGAGTCCAGGTCGGAGCCCGGCCCGGCGCAGGTTGTCCGTGGACCGGGTCGAAGGGGGCAGGTCGCAGAAGCCGAAGAGCTCGTCCAGCAGTTCCAGGGGGCGCTTAACGAAGTCCTCGTAGCGCAGTTCGCGATACTGGGTCGGGCCAAGGGTCGTGCCCTCGTGCTGGGCATGGGCCAGGATGGCCCGCCACTGCACGGCGGCCAGCACCTCCGGGGCCTTGCCGCTTTTTTGCCATTCATCCAGGTCCGCCTCTGTCAGCCCACCCTGCCACCAGGGCTTTTCAAAGCCGCCGCCCTGTCGCCAGAAACCCACCGAGAGCAGCGAGGCCACCACGGCCCTGGGGTCGCGCACTAGATGTAGGAAGAGCGCGTCAGGAAAGATGCTAGCGAGGTAGCTGATGCGCGGCGGGCCGGTGAGCTTGGCAAAAAAGCGGGGTTTGCCGCTCATGCGCAACACCTCGGCCACGCCCAGACGCGCACTGCGTCTTTCCTGGTCCGAGGCGCGGGCGTCGGCCAGGAATTCGTGGAGCATCTTCGGGCCGCAATGGTATTCCCAGAACGGATAGGATTCTGCGGAATAGGGCAGCAGGTGGCGGACCAGAGCCAGGAGTCCCTTGCGCTGCTTCTTTTGGCCCCGCAGGTGGGGGCCGACGAAGGGCAGGTCGAGCAGCCTGTTGAGCACGGCAAAACAGGTTCGGGCCGGGTAGCGGTTCATGTAGATGGGAACCCAGCCCAGGTCCTCATGGCAGGAAAACGCCTCGGACACGAAGGAGGTGCCGCTCCGGGGGGCACCAATGATGAACACGGGCCGCGTGACCCGGCGTTCCCTGAGCGCTGGCCTGGGAGATTTCTGTCCGCTCACTGGTCCAGCCTGTAGGTTCCCCTGGAAGTGCCGGCGTAGATGGCGCCGTCAAAGGGGGAAATTTCCAGGCCCCAGATGGAGACCTCCGGTCCCATGGACCCGGTGATGTTGTTGAAGGTGTTGCCGCCGTCCGTGGAGAGGAATACACCGTCCCCCTGGCCCAAGGCCGGGGCCCACTTGCCGATGGCCACGCGATTGGGATTGCGGGGGTCCACGGCGACCAGTTTGACGAAGTTTCTGCCAAAGGCATTTTTGGCGATGCCCTGTTTGGAGGTCACCTGCTGCCAGCCCCTCTGGGTGTCATAATGCCACAAAAGTTCAAACTGGGCGGCCACCAGGACCCGTTCCGGCGTGGTTGCGGCCACCTCGATGTCCTGGATCAGACCAAACTTGAAGGGCAGCGGGAGCCCCAGGGGCTCCCAGGATGCTCCGCGGTTGGTGGAGACCAGGATGGTACATTGCTCCTTGCCGGTTTTCTTGCCGGACCCTTTGTTGGCCTTTTCTTCTCTCGCCTTCTTTTTCGCCAGCCGAGCTGCCTTTTTCATGGCCTTGGAGTCCATCCCCGCAGTGATTTCCGGAGTTACAACGGTATCGACCCTCGCGTCGGCCCCCGAATCCATTTCCATGCCGGATTCGGAGTTAAGATCCGAGTCGGGTTGCGAATCGGCGTTCGAGCCGAGGGGCTTGGCGGAGTAGACGATGTCACCGTTGTTGGGGTCCATGGCCATGATCGGTTCATCCAGGGGAATCCAGGTCTTGCCCCGGTCGTCGCTGCGGTAATAGCCGGCGTAGATGACATTTTCTCGGGTGGGGTGGAAGGAGGAGAATAGCACCTGGGGCATCCGGTCCATCTTTTGGAAATAGTTCCATTTCTGGCCGCGGTCATAGGAAACGCCGAGGTAGGTCTTGCCGTGGGTCGGGTTGGAGATCATCACGAAGGTGTCTTTGTCCACGGCGCAGGCCTTGACCGTATTCTTGGCTGTTGGATGATCCTTGTTGAGGTCGACGAAAGAGTCGCCCTTGTCCTCGGTGAGGTAGACGCCGTGGTCCCAGAGGCCGAAGAGCATGGTCGTGGGATCGACGAAGGTGATGTCCACCATGCGTCCCCCGGTGAATCCTGTGGCCGAATAGTCCCAGTTCTTCCCGGCGTCCGTGGTGCGCAGGATGGTTCCCTTGCCGTTGGAGGCTATGATGGCCTCCTTGGGCTTGGTGGGGTGGGGGGCAATGGGGCTGGGGAAGTAGAAGAGTTTTTCGCTCAGGAGCACGCCTGCCCGGTCGTAGTTGTCGGCAGGATACCAGCTCTTCCCTGCGTCGGTGCTGGCATAGGGGGCGATGATCCGGCCGAGGGAAACCTTGGTGTAGACGACGTTCGGGTCAGCCGGGCTGGCCGCCACGTCCGAGAAGAACGCCTCGGGCAGTCCCGTGGTCAGCGGGGTGAAGCTTGTGCCCCGGTTGGTGGATTTGAGCAGCCCAGCCTTCCCGGTCGCGGCATAGAGCACGCCGCCGGGCGAGGCCGAAATGGAGCGGGGGTAGCTCTGCAGGTTGCCGATTTCCCTGGGTTGACCGCCGCGATATTCGTAGAGCCCTTTCTCGGTGGCCACATAGAATTCCCCAGGCCTGTCCGGGTCTTCCACTACTTCGGTGATCGGGATGTTCCGCAGACCCACGGAGGTCCAGTGCTTGCCGCCGTCCGTGGTGCGCAGCAGGCCTTCTTCATAGCTGCCGCAGTACAGGGTCATGGTTCTGCCGCCCTTGGCGCTCTTGGAATCGGCGGCAAAAATATTGCCACGGGTCTCTTCGTGGCGATAGATGCCCGTGTGGTGCGTCTCCGTCCAGGTGTCACCGCCATCGGTGCTCATGTAGATGCCCTCGGCCTTGTCCTTCTTGTTGTGACCATCCTCGTAGTTGTTGTGCAGCGAGGCAGCGGCAAAGACGATGTCCGGGTTGACCGGGTCCACCAGGACCGAGCGCGCACCGTTGGCCAGGAACCCGCGGTGCTTGGGTGTCCAGCTCTCTCCCCCGTCAGTGGATTTCCAGATCTGGGTTGTGTCCGAGCAGGTGTAGACTATCTTGGGATCGGCGGTGCAGTAGGAGATGCCCCAGGTCATCTGGAATCCCTCGCCTCCCTTGTAGCCCAGCCGTTTTTGCTTGTCAGTCCTGAGGGGCATGCGCACCCAGTCGGGGCCGGCTGTCTGGGCAAGGGAAAGAGAGAAGGCTGTGGTGAGCAGCACCGCGAAGAGAGCAAGGAGGATACGGGGAGGCTTTTTTTTCATGGGCACCTTCTTAGGGGTTTCCTTGGGTGAGAGGCATCAAGGTCTGGGGATCATAGCCGAGTTGTTGATGGGTGTCCCGGGCCCGCTCCTTGAGCCGCTCGATGTCTTCGGGCAGCCAGGCTGAGAAATTGCCATGGCTGAGGCGTATTTTTTCCTGCCGCCGGGCCTTGTTGTCCTCGAATCCCATGTCATGCTCTTTCTGATGCCAGACCGAGGTCACATCCTCATGGGGAAGGGAGAGAAAGTCGAAGATCGAGGCGAGAATCGGTTTAGTGCGGAGGCAGAGATCCTCATAGCGTATGGTAAGACAGTTTTCCGGATGGTTCTGTTGCCAGTCTTGCATGATGGCGGCGTTGTCGAACCAGTAGTCGAAGGTGGTGTCCAGGGTCTTATTCCCCTCCAGGGGGATGATGCGGGTGTTGAACATGGAGTGGGTCACGTCCAGGCCGTTGCGATGGATGAGCACGTAGTCCACCTCTCCCTGGTAGAGCCAGTCGATGAATTCGAGGTGGTAGACGTATTCCGGGGTCTTGTCGGCCCAGCGGCTCTTGCCCTTGGCCGCCATGTAGGCCAGGAAAAAGTCGTCACTCAGCCCCCGCAAGCGGGTGCGCAGATAGTCCTGGTCAAAGCCCATGGTGGCCAAGGCGCGGAGGGACTCGGGGTCCTGGCGCAGCCCGTCCAGGTGACGGAGAAATTTGGTCTCCGGCGGACAGCAGAGTTGGGAATGGCTGTCCATCAGATAGCGCAGCAGGGTGGTCCCGGAACGGAAGCAGCCGATGATGAAGATGGGGCGCACCTGGGCAACACCGAACTCGGCTCGGTCGATAACGGCGATACGGGTCCTGCCGAAAACGATATCCCTGATGCGGGTCCGCAGTTTGGGAGGAAGCAGTTTCATCAGGCCCATAGGGTAAATTCCGTGCAGGTTTGAGGCTTCATGTCCAGAAGTCCTTCAGGTTGTTCGTGAGGTACGTCCGGAGCATCCGTGATGATTCCGGAAAAAATGCATTTCATCTGCGAACATAAGGCGCATCCCGACTCGAAACAAGTTTTTTTTGGTTTCAGCGCCGGTTTGGGAGCGCCAGAGGTCTTCATGGACCTGGGCACAGTCCCCGGGCACTTTATTTTGGGACAGCCCCTAAAAGAAAAGAGACTCGTCCTGTGCCTGAATTTTGACGGAAAAATAATCCAACGGGGAATATTGAGGGAGAATCTGTTGATAGCTGGCGTAACGTATCAAATTTGCAAGATTTATGTCTATCTATCTGATATAACTTTGGTCTTTATGCAAGCTTGGCAGTCACGGCATGAAATCACTTTGATTTTCTTGAGATAAAAAAGCCACTGGCATGTAAATGGCATATGAGGCCTGGACGTATAGTCGCTTGAGAATGGCGCACGGGTAGAAAGCTATTGTAATTGAGGTATATCTAGTCTATAGATAATCTAGATTTTTTCGAGCATGAGGGGTCACGCCGGGATGGTCAGTTGCGGACGAGCCGCTGGACCATCGTCGTGACAACGCTTGAAGTCTGAATAGCGGGGAAGAGGGATATGCAGCAGCAAAATGAATTTCAGTATTATTTAAGGACTTTTAGGCGTAGAAAATGGATGTTCATCACCCCGGCGGTGTTGATCATGCTCATCTGCACCGTTGTCATCCTCATCCTGCCTTCGGTCTACAAGGCGCAATCCGTGGTCCTGATCGAAACCCAGGAAATATCGGATGCTCTCGTCCAGTCCCAGTTTACCGGGCTCATTGAAGAGCGGCTGCGGAGCCTGAACCAGAAGGTGCTCAGCCGGTCCACGATGTTGGATCTCATCAATGAGTATGAGCTGTACGACTATCTGCTGACTGACGTGTCCTCCACTGAACTGGCCGAGATCATGCGTGACGACATCAATGTCGAAATGGTCACCACCGAGGTCCACGACGCTGCAACGGTCCGTACCGGCGTGGCTACCTATGCGTTTACACTTTCTTTTATGGGGCGCAATCCCGGCAAGGTGCTCAAGGTCGCCAACCGGTTGCTCTCCATGTACCTGGAAGAAGACAGTCGGCAGCGCGAATCACAGAGCCAGTCCACCATGGACTTTCTCAACCAGCGTGTGTCCGAGGTGGACAGCGAGCTTGCCCAGGCAGAGGCTGAGTTCTCCGAATTCAAGCGGGAAAATCGCTACACCCTGCCGGAGATGCTCGGGGTCAACCTTGAGGCCCAACAGCGCCTTGAGACTGCGGTTATGCACACGGACGATCAAATTTTTAACGTCAATGTCCGGTATAAGCACTGGCTCAGTGAACTGGCGAATACGCCGAAGTTCATCAAGGTGCAGACCACGGGTGGCGTTCGGCTGCTGACTGCCGAGGAGCAGCTCGATCTGTTGCGTCGCGACTATGTTGAACTGATTTCCTCCAATTCCGAAGATCATCCCGATGTCGTGAAGTTGTCCAAGCAGATTCGCGCTCTTGAGGAGCAGGCCAGGCGGCGGCAGGATCTGGACCAATATTCCGAGGATCTGGCGCGCAAAGAGGACGAACTGGCCGAGGCCAAGGAACTCTATTCCGACTCCCATCCCGACGTGCTGCGTCTGACTGCCGAGGTGACGAAGCTGCATGAGGACATCAGGACCATTTCCGAGCGGTATATGATCCAGCCGAAGGCCGAAGAGCTGGAGCTGAACCCTCAATGGGTACACGCCAAGAACCAGGTGGAGGCGAATAATACGGACCTCAATCAGTTCCAAATGGAGCGCGAGGGCCTCGCCAATCAGCTCAAAGAGTATATGGAGCGCATTACCCAGACCTCGGAGACCGAGCTCAGATACAACGTGCTCAATCAGCATTTGAATGCCCTCAAGAATGAAAAGGATCAGCTGACCCAGCAGATGATGAGCGCCAAGTCGGCCAAGGGTATGGATGATTCCGGCCTGGGCGAGAAGTTTGTGGTCGTTGACCCGCCCGTGCTGCCCGTTGACCCTGATAGCCCCAACCGGCCGCTCTTGCTCATCTTGGCCCTGTTCGTCTCCCTTGGCGCTGGTGCCTTTGTCGGTACGATGGCTGAAGTCACTGACCGCACCGCGCATACGGCTGAGGATCTGGCTCGGCATACCAAGCTGCCGATACTGGCCTCCATCCCCATGCTGGGCGAGGTGACCCCAGGCAGGTTCAGCTCGGCCCGGGCCATGTCGATGGTCATGTTCATGCTGATAGCCATCGTTGCCCTGATAGTGTTCCACTATCTGGTCCTTCCGCTGGACTCGATTTTTGAGAAATTTTTTATACTGATCGGGTTGTACTAGCCGGCAACGGTAAAACCGAGACTCTAGGAAGAAGGTGTTGGTATGGATAAGATAGCCAAAGCGCTCGACAAACTCCTGACGACCGATCCCATTGCCGGGGCGGCCCCGGCTGGTCAGGCCAAAGGTGGGGGCGGAAAGTCCAAGACGGTCAAGCTGCCCGCGAAAATCCTGCGCGACAACAAAGTGGTATCGGCCTTGCCTCCCAAATACATGGACAGGTACAACATGTTGCGCACCCAGGTGCTCCATCGTACCCGCAGCCAGGGCAAGAACGTGCTCATGGTCACCAGTGCCATGCCCAACGAAGGGGCAACGTTGACGGCTATCAACCTGGCGATCTCCATGGCCAAGGACTTCAACCAGTACTGTCTTCTTGTGGATACCCACCTGCGTGAACCCGTTATCAACCAATATCTTGGATTCAAGGCTGACAAGGGCCTGATTGACTATCTCAACAGTGATACGCCAATTTTCGACCTGATCGTCTACCCTGACATCAAGGCCCTGACCATCCTGCCTGCGGGCAAGCCCACGACGGAATCCACCGAGCTTCTGGGGTCGCCGAAGATGCTCAATCTGGTGCAGGAGATGAAGGAACGCTATCCGGATCGTTATGTGATTTTTAATTGCCCTCCGCTGCTTTCCTTCCCGGACGCCCTTGTCTTCTCCACCTATGTGGACGGTGTGATCCTGGTCGTGGAAGAAGGGGAAACCAAGATGGCCGACCTGAATCGAGCTCTCCACCTGTTGGGAGACACGAATGTGGTCGGTCTGGTGCTGAACAAGGTCAAGGAAGAAGATCAGTCCTGAGGAAACTCGCATCTGCGAGCCACTTTACGGGAGGGGATTCATGTATAATGAATATTACGGCTTCAAGGAGAAACCTTTCTCCCTGACGACCAATTCGAATTTCTTCTACCTGAGCGAGCAGCACAAATCGGCGCTGACCTATCTCAAGTATGGGCTCATGGACCGTGCCGGGATCATACTCATGACCGGGGATGTTGGCACGGGAAAGACCACCATTGTCGAACACGTCACCTCCCGGCTTGCCGCATTGAAGTCCCTGGTAGTGATCATGGTCAACAACACCAGTGTCATCGACGTGGATATCCTGGGACTGGTCAACGGGGAACTCGGCATTACCACCGAGTCTGGCTCCGGTAGCCGCATCCCAGCCCTGCGCGCCCTGGAGCAGCACCTGCAAAGCCTCCAGGCCAAGGACAAGCGCGTGCTGCTGGTCATCGATGAGGCCCAGTCTTTGCGCGACTCACAGCTGGAAGAACTGCGCATGCTCTCCAACCTTCAGGACGAAGGCGGGTTCCTGTTGCAGGTCATGCTTTCCGCTCAGCCCGAATTGCTCAACCGCCTCGCTGGCGGTGCCTATAGCCAAATCACCCAGCGCATTTCCGTGGCCACCGAATTGGAGCACCTGGACTTGCTCGAGACCGTGAAATACATCAAGCACCGCCTGGCGTTTGTGGGCTGGAAACGCAAGGAGCCGCTCTTTACCAAGGAAGCCTATGAAATTCTCTACAAGGCATCCAAGGGTATCCCTCGCCTGATCAACAACCTGTGCAACACCGCCCTGCTCTACGGCCTGGCAGACGAATCCAAGACCATCGACGCCGGGATACTCATGGAAGTGATCAAGGATCGCAAGAAGACTGGCCTGCCCTTTGCGCCAGATAAGCCTGCCCGTTCCGGCTACACTTCCGATTCAATACACTCGGACCGGATCGACACCCTGGAGCGTACTGTGTTGCGTCTGGGCGCGGCACTGAAAAAACATATGAATTCGCCCACTCCCTAAGTGGCGGGTCGGGACAGGAGGAGCGCATACCCCTGCGGGCCGACGCTACCGGGCACCCCCCCGAGGACGACACCTGTGGCAGACCTCCATCATGAATTGAACTCCCTCGCACCTTTTCAGGACATGTGATGCAGATCGCCCTTGTCACCTTCATGTCCCGGTCCGGTTCTACCTTTTTTTCCTCCCTGCTGGATGAATACCAGTCCTTCCATGTGACCATCGAAACCGATTTTTTCAAGCAATTGAGCACAGTTTCCCCTGATGCCCTGGGTTCGCCTGCGTCCCTGGCGGATCGTTTTGAACACAGCCACCTGGCAAACAACCTGTTCCAGCGCGATCGGTTTCTTGCCCTGGCGGCAGACCTGCCGGTCCTGACGCATCAGAATGTTGCTTCCTGCGTGCTGCAGGCCTATTTCGAAACCGAGGTGACCGGCGCGGTCCTGGTCAAATCCCGTGGCCCGGCCTGGTACTTGTCCGCCATTGCCGAACGCATGCCGGAGCTCAAATTCGTGCATGTGGTTCGGGATGGTCGGGCTGTTCTCAATTCCCAGTACAACACCCGCCGGGTTTACAAGCGGGGGAACATGGCCTGCGAACCGCTGATGCCCGCGCGCATTTGGCGCAACTGGACCAGCTATGTGGACCGGTTCCGCGAACGGTTCCCCGGGCGAATTTTGGAAATCCGCTTCGAGGACGCCGTGGCAGAGCCAGAGGTGACCGCAGCCCGGGTCCAAAAGTTTCTGATCGGCGATACTGTTCTGGTGGGCAAGGACGGCACCGGGGTGGAGTATCGAGACAAGATTCCCGAGCGCGAGCTCAGCCTGCATGAAAATGTTGGTCAGTCACCCATTGCCGGGAATGTGGACAAGTGGAAGCAGTCGTTGCCCCAAAACGACGTGGTTCTCTTCGAACTGATCGCGGGCCGGGCGCTTGCAAACAAGGGCTACGTGCCCCTCTATGTCACCGGCAGTCGCTTCGGCTGGCTGGTACGACCAAGGGTGCTCTGGCGGCTGGCAACAAGTCTGCTCCGTTTTGGCCTACGTCGAATGGAGAACGCGTTCTATCATTTGTATCGTGTGGCGAGTGGCAAACCCTTGGGTTCTTCCGGCCAGGACGACTCGGAGTAGGAGATGGCCTTGTCAACCATCAAGAAAAAACTGCGGAAGGATACGGCCTGGGCACTGATCCTCCGCGTCCTGACCGCCATCAGCGCACTGGCCATCAACGTGATCGTGGCCCGACTGCTCGACCCTGAGGATGTGGCTACCTATTTTTTGATCACGAGCATGGTCTCAATGCTCGCCTTTGGCGGCTCCTTCGGACTGCATATTGCGGTGGTCCGGTTTGTGGCCGAAGCCCTCGGGCTTTCCCAGGAAGGGAGGGCAAGGCAGGCGATTGGCAAGGTGATGCTCCTCTCCGTGGCCTCAAGCATGGTCATGTTCCTGCTTATCTGGGGTGGGGGCATGAGGCTTATAAACGACCTGTTCTATCAGTCCGAAACCCTGGCCAAGAGCACGGTTCTCGTGGCAGGCTGGGTCTTTGTTTGGGCTGTTCAGATGAACTACGCGGAAATATTTCGTGGATTCAACGACATCCGCCTTGCCGTAACCTTCCGGCGCCTCGGCCCCAACGCCCTCTATCTCGTGGCCCTGGTCGCCTTCTATTTTGTCTGGCCGAGTATTGGGCTGATGGCCGTGCTCTGGGCCGGGCTCGCCGCCTGGGCCCTGTGCCTGCTCATCTGTTGGGCCATCACGGCCCGTCTCGTCGCACCGCTCAATCACGAAGGGAACATCGGCTACCGGGAGATTCTCCAGGCCTCCTGGCCTTTGGGGGTGACCACCACGCTCTCTTTTGCCATGACCCAGATGGACATTTGGATTCTGGGCGCTCTGGCCGTGATGAACGATTTGGCGCTGTATGGCTCTGCCGCCAAACTGACCCGGTTCGTCATCTTCCCCCTGTTCATCCTCAATGCAACCCTCCCTCCTCTTTTTTCCAGCCTCTACGCCAAGGGAGAGCATGCAGAACTGGAAGAACTCCTGCGACGCTCCTCCACCTGGGCGGCCTTGTTCGGCGCGATCACTCTGGGAGTGTCCCTCGTTTTTGGACGGCAAGCCCTCGGGCTTATCTACGGCGATTTCTATGCGGACGGAAGTGCCTATCTGCAACTGCTTTTGGTGGGGCTCTTTTTCCGTCTTCTGGGCGGAGCCAGTCAGATGGCCTTGATGATGACCGGCAATGAGCGAGTCACCATGGTCTTGTCCTTCATGTCCACGGCGATTCTTGTGGTGGGTGGTATTATAGGCGGAAAATTTTATGGCGGCATGGGCGTGGCCTGGGCCGTGGTGGCGGGGCAGGTGTTTCAGAACATCTGCTACATGTATTATGTACAGAAGCGACTTGGCGTCAGTGCGCTACCCGATTTTCGGGTCTTTGGGCGGTTGTACCAGCGGAGATAGCCGTTCAACACACAAGCGCACCTGCAGCGGTCGCAGAACAGGCCATGCTGCAATTTGGAATGGATGATGGTAGTCGGCTTGTCAAAGGGGTTGTAAAATGTCTGATCTGGTCTTGGGACTCATTGCAGGTCTTCTTTTCTTAGTGGTGGCCTCGCCCCTCAGGAGCGCTTCTATCTTCGTTCTGTTCCGCCCTCTGATGCAGGCATACTCCGTACTGCACATCCCATTTCTCGGATTCCCCACGACCACGATCCACTCCGGCCTGCTTCTGCTGGCAACCCTCTTCTCCCTGTTCCGCAAGGGCAGCCGGTTGATCATCCGGCACATCGTCATCCTCTACATTCTCGTGGCCTATGCCATGATCTCCTTCACCAAAGCCGCGGACAAGGCCGAGGCCTTTACCGGTCTGGTGAAGATATTAACAGCGCTGGCCCTCTATGTCCTGGTGTACAACGGTATCAAGAACTACAAGGGTGGGGTTACTTTTCTCAAGGCCTGTGCCTATTCGGCCGTGATCCCCACCGTTTTCGGCATAGCCCAGCGGATGACCGGCAAATGGGCTCTCTCCTACGATATCTATGGTGGAAACCGCATCACCAGCGTCATTGGTATCGCTAACGCCTACGGTATCTATCTGAGCTTCGTGACCATCCCGGTGATCATCCTGATTCTTTTGAAGGTGCGGCGAAAAACCAATGTAGTGATCCTGGTGCT
>JAHJKV010000292.1 GCA_018822065.1 Pseudomonadota bacterium | reverse complement strand
GAGACAACTATAGGTGAGATAATTCTCAGTTAGGTTTTCTTTGCCGGGACTCCCTTATCAATGGCTGATTCGTTGAGAGCTGTTGTAATCTTTGTGCTCACTGTCTCCGAGAAAGGTGCCTTTTCAGACGCACTAGTAAATTCAGGCCTTATCCCTAGCTCGATTACTGCGGGACAGACACCAGGAAACCGCGCGGACAAGCAACTCCATGTCGCCGGTTTTGTCTACCCGGGCGGCACGACCAGAAAGCTCCAATGGCAATGTGTCGTCCGAAAAGGCGTGTATGACTATGAAGGGGCTACTGGGATCCGCCAGGACCTGATTCCAGAATTCAGACCGTTCGCAGCCTAGCAGGTGCATGTCCATGAGCAGTAAGGCGGGAGGGCTCGGCTGTTTCAAAGACGTAAGCACCTCGCTTCCGTTTTGGGCAATACTCACCTCATAACCCTTTGCGAGAAATTCACGGCACAGGAATTTGCGCATGTTGGCGCTTCGATCCGAGATAAGTATATGCCGTGAGGGGTGCTCCATTCCTTGTCTATAGCAATGCCTGTGCCATGGGCTTCTCCGTTTTTAATGTCGTCAACTACCCGAAAACAAAGAATTTAAATGAAGTGCAAAATGATGAGCTGTATTATGGGTGTCGATTTTTTTTACAATGAGCCAAAGAATCATCAGGTGATTCGTGCGTCTATGCGTAAATCGTATTTGCTGATCTTGGCCACCAATGTCGGTCGTGAAATGCCAAGGAGCTTTGCCGCTCGGGTGCGATTGCCACCTGTTGCCGTCAAGGCCAATCGTACGGTCATGGATGCCACGTGATCAGTGATGGTTTCAAGGGCGTTGTCCCCGGCGTGTCGGTTGAGGGCAGTTAGTACCCATTGTTCAAGTGCGTCTGCGCCGGAAAGCGTTCTGGTTGCTCTTTCCGGGCCTTCGAGTATGGCTGCCATCTCTTCGCCTCGGATCGGTCCTCCGCGAGAAAAGATCACAGCCTTATGCAGGCAGTTGGCAAGTTCGCGGACATTGCCGGGCCATGGATAGGCAGAGAGCAGATCCAGGGCTTCCGGAGCCAGTCCGGGGTTGTTCATGCCCACTGTCTTAGCGTGTTGGGCCAGGAAATATTCCGCCAGAAGCCGTATGTCGTCTCCTCGCTCGCGTAGGGGTGGCGAGTGGAGGGCAACCACTTTGAGTCGATAATACAGGTCTTCTCTGAATCGGCCATCTGCAACGGCGGCTTCAAGGTCGCGGTTTGTTGCTGCCAAAATGCGGACATCTACGTTGATGGTTTCGAGTCCGCCAAGGCGTTGAACCTGTTTCTCTTGTAAAAGACGAAGTATTTTCGACTGGATGGATAGGGGCATATCGCCGATTTCGTCTAGGAAAACGGTGCCGCTATTTGCTTGTTCAACCTTCCCGATGCGTCGGTTGTTCGCACCGGTGAACGCCCCTTTTTCATATCCGAACAGTTCACTCTCCAGCAAGGTTTCGGGGATGGCCACGCAGTTGATGACCATGAATGGCTTGTGTGCTCGCAGGCTGTGTTGGTATACTGCACGGGCTATCAATTCTTTGCCCGTCCCAGAGTCACCACGAATGAGCACTGTCGCGTCCGTGGGGGCAACTCTGCCAATTGATTTGAAAAGCTCCTGCATACTGGGACTGCGGCCTAAAAGAGCTTGGTCACATTGCTCGTCGGGGTTGCAATTGATTTCCACCCGTCCCCGCATGAACTTGCTGGCCTGCAGCGCGTTTTCAATCAATTTGAGGAATACAGGGATGTCAAAAGGCTTGAGCACATAATCATAAGCGCCGAGTTTTGTGGCTTCGATGGCGGTTTCGGTGGTTCCGTATGCGGTCATTATGACCACAGGCATTCGGGGTTCGATTTCGCGCATGAACTGATAGGTTTCCAGGCCGTTCATGCCTGGCAGGCGCAAGTCCACGACAGCCATGTCCGGCAATCGTTCCCGCATGAGTTCCAGCCCGGCTTCTCCGGAAGGGGCCTGTCTGGCCGTATGTCCTTCAGAAGTAAGTAATTTGGCAAAGCTCTGTCGCAGGCGGGGGTCGTCGTCGATGATTAAAATGTCGGCCATGTTCAGGACTCCTTAAGGGGCAGTGCAATTTCAAACAGCATTCCACCATCATCGGGGCGGCTGGCCGTGAAAGTGCCACCATGTTCCATGACTATGCGATTGGTGATCGCCAAACCCAGGCCCGAACCATCTTCCTTGGTGCTGAAAAATGGTTCCATAATACGTTCCAGCAGGTTTGCCGCAATCCCCGGCCCCCAGTCCCGAATGTGCAACATGGCAAGTTGCCTGCCGGAGATGTCGGTTTTGTTGTGTGCGGAGATGCGAATGCGTCCGCCACCGGGCATTGCTTCGCACGCATTGAGCAGAAGATTGACGAGTACCTCTTTCAGCCGTTCCGGATCGGCGTTGAGTGGTTTTGCTCCTTGGGAGAGAGCTGTTTCGAGTTCTACTCCATAGGAGTCGAGCCGGTGTTTGAGCAGACGCACGGCGTTTTCAGTGACCTCGGACAACGTGGTGTGTTCTTTTCGTAAAAGTGGTGGTCGGGCAAATTCCAAAAAGTTCTGCAGCACGGTGTCGATATGCCCAATTTCTTCGGTGATGACCTCGAAATCCTCTGCCTGGGTGGGGTCAAGCCGCAAACTGCGACCCAAGGAAAAAAGGCGCATTTTAACAGAGGTCAGCGGGTTGCGCACCGAGTGGGCTACGCCTGCGGCCAGTTTGCCCGCAAGGGCCAACTTGTCAGCTTGCATGGCGTGTTCTCGTGCCCGATCCATGTCGTTCATAAGTCCGTGCATACGCTGACCGATGGCTTCTATCTCGTTGGATGAAGAACCCGAAGTGGCCGGGCCTCCCTGCGCCATGCGACGCAGGGGGTCCAACACCTTGTAGATGAGGACATAGCCCAGAACAGTGGACATTAATACGGCGATGGCCATGGCTGTCCAGGCCATGAACATCATGGTTGACGCTTTTGTTTTGGCGTTGTCGACCACTGAGCGGATGTGATCTTCCTGCTCGACTTTGAGTGATTTTACCATGGAGGAGAGCTTGTTAAAGCGCTCACGGACCTTCCAATGCAGCATGCCTCCTTCATCCGTATGCCCCTGAGAGTATAGGGCGATGACCTGGAGTCGATCGATGCTGTATTGGCGATAGGCAGCGTCGATGGCATTGATGGCTTGGCGATTGACCGGCGTGAATGGGTGCATATGCGCCCTGTCCAGCAAACGTTCAAAGGCGTCGCTGCGGTTGGCAAGATCCCTGAGGTGCGACTCGTCTCGACTCAGAGCGTAATACGTCGTGTAACCTTTTTGCATGCTCAGTTCGCTGGAGAGTTGTTCCGCGATACTTAAGCCTTTCATGTCCTGGTCAAGGATTCGCTCCAGAAGCGTGCGGGCTTCATACGTATACCAACCGGTTGTGAGCCCTCCCGCCACGGCTGTCAGTGCCAATCCGGCAAGGCAGACGATGATGCGACGTCGCAGGCCGAAGCGTTTTGTGCCGGGACGATTGTTCGATTCTGATGAATTAGTCGCGCTCATGGTTCGTTGTATGCCCTTTATTCATAATTCCAAAGGATGATTTCGCATCTGTCCATGGATTGCCCTTCGTGGCTATATCCCGGCTAAGGGTTGAGAAGCAAGACGGCTAGATTGTCAGTCTGTGAGAAATGAGCACCGAGTTCATGAAGTGATTCCGGGGAGAGGTCCGCGACAACGTCGGCCTCTCTTTTCTGGAGGGAGAAACGTATCTCCGCACCATGGCGCGCTTTTTTGGTTGATATTTCCACGTTTCCATTGGGGCAAGCATCAATGCAGGCACGCAAGCATGCACTAATGGTCAGCAGGGTTTGCATGGGCGGGCCGGAAATAGTTTGCTTGTTTACAAGGCTCGTCGAAGAAATAACTGTTTGGCGCTGGGCGGCATGGCGCTTGGTCAACGTCAAGGCCAGGAGGACCATGGTTGCGATGTCAATCTTTGCGAGCGGGGCGTCCGTGAGATGCGCGAAACGGTTCAGAGCCTTGGCAGCTTCTGCGCCGCGTTGTGTCTGGCGGTCGATGCTTTCCCCTATTCGCGTGAGCTTGTCTGCATGCGGTAGATTCTCAAGGTTTATCTTGGAAAGGATGTCCTGCAACAGCCCTCCTGCGTCACGGGTTACGGCAAGCACGTTGTTCAGGTCATGCGCTGTTTCAGCCACGATACGGCCGAGAAGGGCCGTTTCTTTTTGGTGCATGGGATAGTCTCCTTTGTGTATTAGTTTCATCTTCCATGAAGGCTCTGCAAAAAAGGTGCTGTCGGACT
>JAHJKV010000291.1 GCA_018822065.1 Pseudomonadota bacterium | reverse complement strand
GTGGACGACGCCATCGTCATGCTGGAGAACATCGTGCGCCACGCGGAGATGGGCAAGACCAGACAGCAGGCGGTCATGGATGGCTCCCGCGAAATCGCCTTCACCATCGTCTCCATGACCCTCTCCCTGGCCGCCGTGTTCCTGCCCGTGTTCTTCATGGAGGGCATCGTGGGCCGCCTGTTCCATGAGTTCGCAGTGACCATCTGCTCGGCGGTGCTCATCTCCGGCCTGGTCTCCCTGACCCTCACGCCCATGCTCTGCAACGTGGTCATGCGCCCCCACGCGCCCGAGCGCCATGGCAAACTTTTCAACCTGTTCGAGGACGGATTCCAATCCCTGCGCCTCTTCTACCAGCGCACCCTGGACTGGACCATTACCCATCACCGTCTAGCCATGATCGCTTCCCTGGTGGTCCTGGTACTGACGGTGGTTCTCTTCCGGGTGGTGCCTAAGGGCTTCTTGCCCAGCGAGGACACCGGCTCCCTGCGGGTCTCCACCGAGGCCGAGCAAGGCGTGCCCTTCGAGACCATGATGGCCCGGCAGCAAAAGCTCATGGAGATCGTGGCCAAGGACGAGGCAGTGAAGGGCTACATGTCCGTAGTGGGCGGGGGCGGCCCCAACAGCGGCAACAACTCCGGACGGCTCATGCTCCAGCTCACGCCCCGCAAGGAGCGCGACGACGCCGACACCGTGCTGCAACGCCTGCGCGGCAAGCTTTCCCAAGTACCTGGCATACGTGCCTTTCTCTCCAACCCGCCGCCCATCCGCATCGGTGGTCGCAGTTCCAAGGGGCAATACCAGTATACTCTGCAGAGCCCGAACACCGAGGAGCTGTTCCGGGTCACCGCCGCCCTGGAAGAGCAACTGCGTGAAGTCGAGATGTTGCAGGACGTCACCTCGGACATGGAGCTGAACAACCCGGAACTGAGCGTCACTATCGATCGTGACCGGGCCTCGGCCTTGGGCGTAAGCGCCTATCAGATCGAGAACGCCCTGGCCGCCTCCTTCGGCAACCGAAAAATCTCCAGCATCTACGCCCCGACAGACACCTACGACGTGCTCATGGAACTGGCCCCAAAATATCAGGCCAACCCCGATGCCCTGGCCATGCTCTCGGTCCGCTCCCAGTCGGGCAAGCTGGTGCGCCTGGGGTCCGTGGCCCACTGGACCCAGTCTGTGGGGCCGTTGTCCATCAACCACTCAGGTCAGATGCCCTCGGCCACCATCTCCTTCAACCTGCAGCCCGGCACCTCCCTGGGCACTGCCGTGTCCGAGGTGGAAAAACTGGTGCAGGAAGTGGTGCCGCCCTCCATCAGCACCAGTTTCCAGGGCGAGGCCGAGACCTTCCAGGATTCCATGCAGGGACTCTGGCTGCTCCTGCTCCTCTCGGTGCTGGTCATCTATCTGGTGCTGGGGGTTCTTTACGAAAGCTTTGTGCACCCGCTGACCATCCTCTCAGGCCTGCCCTCGGCAGGCGTGGGCGCGCTGCTCACGCTGATGATCTTCGGCGTGGACCTGAACATCTACGGCTTCGTGGGCATCATCATGCTCATCGGCATCGTCAAGAAAAACGCGATCATGATGATCGACTTTGCGGTGGACGCCCAGCGCACCCAGGGCCTTGATGCCAGGGCGGCCATCCGGGAAGGGGCGCTGGTACGCTTCCGGCCGATCATGATGACCACCATGGCCGCTCTCATGGGCACCCTGCCCATCGCCCTGGGCTTCGGCGCCGGGGCCGACGCCCGCCGCCCCCTCGGCCTGGCCGTGGTGGGCGGACTGCTCTTCTCCCAACTGCTCACCCTCTACTTCACCCCGGTCTACTACATATATCTCGACGCAGCCCAGCGGCGCATCTTCCGGCGCAAAGCGGACTGAGCGCAGGAACGTAAAGAGAAGCCAGGGGAGGCCGTTCGGCCTGAGTTGGCGGAGAGAAAAAACCTGTTCAGTCCCTGACGGCTTGACCGTTTTCCAGCCGCAAAAACCGGTTCACCGCCGGAATGATCTCTTCTTCGTGATGGGTGACCAGGACCAGGGGCATGCCGGATTCCGCTAGGCGCTGTAATAGGTCCAGGGTCAGGTGGCGGGCGGCCTGGTCCAGGCCTGCAGTGGGCTCGTCCAGGAAGAGCAGCTCCGGACCGGGAGC
>JAHJKV010000290.1 GCA_018822065.1 Pseudomonadota bacterium | reverse complement strand
GTCTTCGTTGCAGTAGAAGTAGAGGGCCTGGAACCGTGCGCCGCCCCCGGCCTCGAACCAGTTGATCCCGGCCTGGGCCGCAGCCTCGACCGCATGTAGGAAGTCATCGGTCCGAACTCGAGCGCCGTAGACGGATTGGAATCCGTCCCGGAAGGCGGTGACCATGAAGCGAACGCGTTTTTTTGCCACGTGATCCCCTTTCAGGCTAGCAGCCGAACCATTTCACCCATACCTCGCGGGGTCTGGGACCGTCGAATTCACAGAAAAACACACCCTGCCAGGACCCGAACAGAATCTGGCCGCGCTCCACAAATATCTCCACGTTGTGTCCCACCAGGGCGGACTTGACGTGAGCCTCGGCGTTTCCCGAGTGGTTCCATCCCCCGCCGTAGGGGATGCTTCGGGTCAAGGCACCCAGAAAGTCGCGCCCGACGGCCGGGTCATTGCCCTCTGTGAAGGTCAGGGAGGCTGTGGTGTGGGGGCAGAAAAGTTTCATCGTCCCGTTGATCCAGCGTTTGCTGCGGATCATGGCCTGCACCGAATGGGTGATGTTGACCATCTGTTCGCGTTCGGTGGTGGTAACCAGAAGTCTGTCCATGCCGCTGCTGCCTTGTTGCTGGTTCCGGAGTTTCGTCTCGACCAAGGATAGCATGGGAGCGAAAAAACGCAACGTTGAACATGAGCAGGATCGTGTATGGCGGGTTGCCCCGAAGATTTGGCGAGAAAACGAGACAAGGGCAGGGAGAACCGGCCCTTGTCCAGGGAGGAAAAAGTCGGAGGCGCTGGGTCAGGATTTATCGCGCAAATCGCCCAAGGGGGCGCCTTGGGAGCCCTCACCACCGCACCCGCCACAGCCTGGGCAGCCCGAACGGGTGGTCTGGCCGCCACGCAGGTTTTTCCACCAGCTGCGCAGGAGGAAGGCCAGGGCAAGGATGACAACGGTCAGAACTGCAAGAATATTGAACAGGTTCATATCAGGCTCCCGAGGAGGTTTCCGGGGCGTTCGTCGTGTAGTGGTCGTGCCGACAGCATTGCGAGAGAATACCCCGTACAATAAAAATAAGCAGGATCAGAGCAGAGGCAAGGTGCCACCAGCTGTGTTCTTGGGCCGTGTCCACGCGCACCCAATCCGTGACCGAGAGGCCCAGGCGCAGGTAGAGCCAGTTGACGAGCATGCCCAGGGAAAGGGAGGAGACCACGATGGCTCCCAGGTAGATGGCCGTGACCCGCCTGCCCAAAATCTTGGCCACCATGGCGATGGAGGCCGCATTGGTGGCTGGCCCGGCCAGGAGGAAGACCAGGGCGGCTCCGGGCGAAATCCCCTTGAGGGCCAGGGCAGCGGCTATTGGCGTGCTGGAGGTGGCGCAGACATACATGGGCACGGCGGCCACGAGCATGAGCAGCATGGGTAGGAAGCCGGAACCGAGGTTGGACTCAATGAAGGTATCCGGCACCAGGGCGGTTATGGCCCCAGCCAGGACCACGCCGACGAGGAACCAGACCCCGATGTCTACGAGCAGGTCATCAAAGGCATAGGCCAGGCCGGAAAGGGCGCGTCTTAGGACCGGCGGCTGCGTGGGGGCTGCCTCTGGCAGGTCGCAGGCCGTGGCTGTGCAGCCGCAGCCGGGTCCGGAACAGGGGGCGGCTTTCAGTTCCGGGGCCGCGTCTCCCTCCTGCTCCAGACTGTTCACCATGACCCCGGCCAGGGTGGCAGTGAAGAAGGCGGCCAGGGGGCGTAGCAGGGTCATGAGCGGGTCGAGCAGGGCATAGGAGATGGCCACCGAGTCCACCCCGGACTCCGGGGTGGAGATGAGAAAGGCTGCCGTGGCTCCCTTGCTCGCCCCCTGCTTGCGCAGCCCGGCAGCAGCTGGCACCACCCCGCAACTGCACAGGGGGAGCGGCACCCCGAAGAGGGCGGCCTTGAGCACGTTGGCAAAGCCGGAGCGGCCAAGATGGCGCTCAACCACGTTCGCCGGCACAAAGGCCTTGAGCAGCCCAGCCATGGCAAAACCGAAGAGCATGTAGGGCGCGCTTTCCAGCAGCACATCCCAGGACGCCACCCCGATGGCAACCACAGTATTCCAGATAAGGTTCATCGTTTTCCTTCACATGTGATCAAATGTTCAATTGAAATGACCAAAAAAATATCACCCGTGCCGCACATGATCCAACCCTTCCCGCATGAGCCCGGCCACATGGTCGTCATCCAGGGAGTAAAAGACGATCTTCCCGGCCTTGCGAAACTTGACCAG
>JAHJKV010000289.1 GCA_018822065.1 Pseudomonadota bacterium | reverse complement strand
GTTCATGGAATACGCCAACCGGGCCCGCCGCGAGGGCATCCTGTCCCTGGAGCCGGTCATCAAGGAGATTGATGACGACTACATGCGCAAAGGGCTGCAGCTCACGGTTGACGGTCTGGAGCCTGCCGCTATCCAGGAGATTCTGGAAACGGAGAACGCGTTTCTCGGCGAACGCCACGAGACCGGCGCTGACGTCGTGGCCGTGCTCGGCACCCTGGCCCCGGCCATGGGCATGATCGGCACGGTTATCGGTCTGGTTCAAATGCTCCAGACCATGAGCGACCCTTCCTCCATCGGCCCGGCCATGGCCGTGGCCCTTCTGACCACCCTCTACGGCGCGGTTCTTTCCAACCTGATATTCAACCCCATGGCAGGCAAGCTCAAGACCCGGCACAAGGAGGAAAACCTCCAACGCGAGATGATCATGGAAGGCATTCTGGCAATTTCAAAGGGTGAAAACCCTAGAATAATAGAAGAAAAGCTCAACAGTTATCTGGCTCCCAAGGACCGGAAGGTCTCGGACTAAGGCCTGAAGAGGTTCTGAACAGGGACCACGAAGGCCGAGCACACCGGAACGCCCATGGCCAAGAAAGCGAAGAAGCGTATTTGTGAGGAAATGCCTCCCTGGATGATCACGTTCTCCGATGTGATGACCCTGATGCTGACCTTCTTCGTGCTCCTCGTCTCCATGTCCAAGGTGGATGAGCGCCGAAAACTGGTGGTCCTCGGATCGATCATCGGTGCCTTTGGCTGGGACAAAAGCTACGACGTCATGAGCATCAAGGACTCCAAGCGGACCGTGGAGCCCGGCACCTTCGAGGACGAAGCCGATCTCGCCATGCTCAAGCCCCTGCTCTGGGAGAACGCCGAGGAGGACCTTGATTTTCAATCCAACCGATTCGTACAGATTCTCTCCGTGAACGCCGAGCTGCTCTTCCCTTCCGGGGGAACGATCTTGAGCGAGCAGGGGCAGGTGTTTCTCGATAAGATCGCCCCCACCCTGAAAGATATCCAGTACCCGCTGCTCATTGCCGGGCACACCTCCTCGGTGCGCGATGAGCAGGGGCTCGAATACAAGTTTGGCGACTCGGAGCGGGTTCCGGACCTCTCATGGAAACTTTCCCTGCAACGGGCCCTGTCCGTCTATCGCTACCTGCTGGACGCAGGGGTCGCCTCCGAGAAACTTTCCATCGAGGCCTTTGGCAAGTTCAATCCGCACTACAGTGACAACAATCCTGCTGAGCGTGACCGCAATCGGCGCGTGGACATTGTTTTGGACAAGCGTAACGCCATTGCCCAGTCCATGGCCCTGGACGATGCGTCCTCATTGGTGAAGGACCCAGAGTCGCAGAGCTATGACGTGAACGGCTTCAAATTTGAACTCACCAAGCCCACCCCTTAGGAGCGGGAGCGAAAAATGGCACGAAAAAAAGACCCACCTTGTCCGCCGCTGGCTCTCTGGCTGGTCACCTTTTCTGACCTGGTCACCCTGCTGCTGACTTTTTTCGTGCTGCTTTTGACCATGGCCTCCATGGACCAGAGTTTCCTGACCCGGGTCACGGTGATGCCGCTGGACATGGGGCCCATGGACACCAAGGGTGGCGGGCAGATCTCCATCAAGCTCATGGCCGTGCTCGAATACATGGAGAACCCCTGGGAGGTCATGGAAAAGCAGAACCGCATCAAGGACCTGCTCTATCCGGACGAGGTACTGCCCGACGACATCTCCAAGTCCACCCTTGAGGAAAACATGAAAGTGCTGGTCAAGGACGATGGCGTGGCCCTGGTCTTCACGGACAAGCTGCTCTTCCCCGTGGGCGGGTCCGAGCTCGACGATTCGGCCCGAGCCATCCTGAATCAGATTCTTCCGATGCTGGAATATATGTCGGAGCCGATTCGCATTTCCGGCTATGCGGACGACCAGGAAGCGCAACCCTATGAGGTCGCCATGGACCGGGCCATCGCGGTACTGACCTACTATGTCGAGCAAGGCATGGCCAACGATCGCTTTTCCCTTTCTACCGCCGGGGCGGACAAACCCCTGGTGACCGGTGACAGCGACGCGGCCCGGGCACAAAACCGGCGGGTGGAGATACTCATCCGAACGGATCGGGCCCTGGACAGCTACAGTTGATTGGAACTGTCAATAGCATTTTAAAGTG
>JAHJKV010000288.1 GCA_018822065.1 Pseudomonadota bacterium | reverse complement strand
GCTCCCGGCCACGGAATCGTCGGTCCAGGTGCGAAACATCTTGGCCAGAATCCAGGCCCCGAACACGGTTCCAAGAAAGAGGACCAGGTAACTGGCCGCCATAGCTGATGTTTCATTGCGCATGTATTGGGCCAGGTAGGGGGTTAACAGGTCGTGGAACCGGGAGGCCACGAAGACGCCCAGGGCGATGGAGCCCAGGGAGACCAGTTCGCGGACAAATCCCTTGAAAAGACCACGGGCCGTGGCCAGGACGAGTATGGCGATGAGGATGATATCGAAGATGTTCATATCTGCTCCTTGCGTGGAATTGAGATAGCAGAGGGAGAGGCAAAAGGGAATACAATGGAAGTGGGGCAATCACGGTCAGTTGGTCTTGAGGCGCGCAATGAAGTGCGCTATATAGTTGTAAATGCCTGCATGCAGGCAGGGAGGGTTCGTGCAGGTTTCTCAGACCGAGTTTCCAGGCGTTCTTATCGTCGAACCAACGGTGTTCAGCGACAACCGTGGTTTCTTCATGGAGAGCTACAACCGCCAAGTGTTCGAGCAGCACGGCATCCACGCGGATTTCATGCAGGACAACCATGCCCGCTCTTCAGGAGTCGGGGTCTTGCGTGGGTTTCATTTTCAGGCACCGCCCATGGCCCAGGCCAAGCTCGTCTGGGTGACGCGCGGTGCGGTGGTGGACGTGGTGGTGGACATCCGGGTGGGGTCGCCCACCTACGGACAATGGGGGCAACTCAAGCTCAGTGCCGAGAACAAGCTCCGGCTGTTCATCCCTGCCGGGTTTGCCCACGCCTATATGACCTTGTCCGAGGAGACGGAATTTATTTACAAGGTCGACGCCCCGTACAGCCCCGCCGACGAGGGGGGCATCCGCTGGGATGACCCGGACCTTGCCGTGAACTGGCCTGTCAAGAATCCCATTCTTTCCAACAAGGATAAGGCTCTCGGTACCCTGGCTAAACTGAGCAGCCCGTTCTCCTATTCGGGCTAGGCTCTTTCAGCCTAGTTCCCGACCTGTAACCTCCGATTTCTTTTTTCTCTCCAAAGGCACTGGACTCCTTGATCTTTCGCCTCTAACGACACTCGTGAAAATTTTCATATTCTCTTGACACGTAAAAGGATGCTGCCGTATGGGAACGTAATTCATTTGGTCGTTTTTTTGTGGGTTTTAAACTTTAGGAGTGATGGGGCAGGTTATGGAGAAAAGAGCATCGAAACAGTTTGGAGGAGCTCTTCCGTTCTTGCTTGGTTTCCTTGGCGCTGCGGCGATCGGTTGGGTGTTGGTTCCGGAGTTGGTGTTCTGCGCTAAAGAGCAGCCCTTCCGGTTCAGCCACCAGACCCACGTCGAAGGTCAGGAAATGGCATGCGAGGACTGTCATTTTTTCCGGGAGGACGGCTCTTACGCCGGTTTCCCGCGTAATGAAGAGTGCATGAATTGCCACGACGTCGGCGCGCCCGAAGATCGGGCCGTGGTGCTGGAGGCCATTGAGGCCGCTGGCGGTGCCGAGGCCGTGTTGGCGCAGGAGTCCGGTCCAGAAGACTTGGACAGCCTGATCGTTTCGGCAGAGCCCGAAGACATCGCCGCGGAACGCGAGATGCTGGTCGGCTACTTGCTGACGGGTGTCGAGATCCCCTGGTACACGTATCAGTATCAGCCTGATAACGTCTTCTTCTCTCACAAGGCTCACGCCAACCTGACTCTGGCAGATCCTGATGCTGGTCATGGCGAAGCTGAAGGTGCTGAAGCAGTCGAGGCAGAAGAGACTACGGATCAGGCCAACTGCGCTCTGTGCCCCCCTGCTGGCATCGAGTCAGGAACTTCCCCTCCGCCGTTCATGGAAAACGTGATCAGCGGTTACTCCAAGTCCACCATGAAGATGTGGCAGTGCGAACAGTGTCATGCCAAGATGCACCAAGACAACGCCTGCTACGTCTGTCATAAATAAAGAGGGGTACACATATGCTTAATCGTAGATCCTTCATTCAATTGTCCGTGGGTGGCACCCTTGGCCTTTTGGTCACCCCGGCCATATGGAAAGCCACTGACGATGTGTCCATCTGGACCCAGAATTGGGGCTGGATTCCGAAGCTGAAAAAAGGGGCCGTCGAAGGCGTTCCCGCTGTCAGTAAGCTCTGCCCCAACGGTTGCGCCGTGCGCGTCATGACCGTGGGCGGCGAAGCTTACGGCACTGCGGGCGACATGGACAATCCCCTTTCTCAGGGCGGCATCTGCCCCGTCTGCGCCAATGGCGTTCAGATGATGAACAACCCCGTGCGCGTCACCGGCCCCATGAAAGATGGTCAGCCCATCACCTGGGACGAGGCCGCCGAAATCCTCAAGGGTGAACTGGACGGAGCCGCTGGTTCCGTGGCCGTCATCTCCGGAGACGACACCGGCACCGCCAACGAGGTCCTCTCGGCCCTGGCTGCCGACGGTTCTTACTATATGATGCCCTCCGCCATGGGCACCGCCACCAAGGCCTGGAACGGCCTGATGGGTGGGGAAGGTCAGATCGGCTACGACATGGCCGGTTCCGACCTGGTGGTCATGATCGGGGCTGCGGCCCTGGAATCCTATGGCACCACCGTTGCCAACCAGAAGGCCTTTGACGCAGCCCGTCCCACGGACGCGGATGCGACCACCGAGTTCATCTACGCCGGCCCCATGGGCGGCCACACCGCTTCGGTGTGTGACGGATTCATCCCGGTGAACCCCGCTGGCATGAAGGCTTTCGCCCTCGGACTGGCCTACTATCTGGTCATGGAAGGCGCTACCATCGAATCTGCTGATTTCGGTGCGCTCAAGTCCATGCTCGCCTCCTCGTACTCCCCGGCCCAGGTCGAAAAGGCTACTGGCGCCAAGTCCGCAGACATCCAGACCCTGGCCCGCAAGCTCATGCAGGCCTCCGCTCCTGTGGTGCTCTGTGACTTCGGCATGAGCCCGTCCACCGTTGCTGCCGGCATCGTCGTGAACCTGCTGCTCGGCCGCCTGAACGCGGACGGTGGCATGGTCGCCCTGGCTGAACTGCCCACCGTCGTCGACGGCGCACTGGACCGCGTGGCCCGCTTCGAGAAAGATATCGTCGGCGACCTGGCGAGCGGAACCTTCGCTCCCAAGCTGACCCTCATCTATGAAGCCAACCCCGCGTACAATGCTTCCGAGGTCATGGAAAAGGGCGGCTTCACCGTTGCCTTCTCCACCTGGATGGACGAGACTGCGGCCAAGGCCAACTTGGTCCTGCCCAACGCCCATCCCTACGAGCGTGACGACGACCTGGCCAACCCCTTCGGCGTTGCCGCCACCACCTACGTGGCCTCCGCCCCTGTGGCCAAGCCCGGATACGGTTCCAAGTCCACCGCGGACTTCCTGCTCTCCATCGCCGACCTCGGCTACGAGACCTTCGCGGAAGTGCTTGAGGCCAAGGGAAGCGCCCTGGTTGAAGGCACCGTCGGCACCTACTCCGTGTCCCTGGCTATCGACGCCCTGGGCACTGAGATCATGCCTGGTGACGGGCTGCAGGTTGCCGTCTACAACAACCTGATGTTCGGCTCTGCCAAGGTCGCCACCACCCCGCACAACCCCGTCGGCATCCGCGCCAACGAGCTCAAGGGCATGGATATGTTCGTGAAGCTGAATGGCGCCACGGCTGCCGCCCAGGGATTGAGCGAAGGCGACAAGGTGACGCTCACCGGCTCCGGCGGCGAGTGCAAGGCCCTCGTCCACGTCAGCGAAGATGTCATGGACGGCGTTGTGGCCGTGCCTGAAGGCTTCGGTCACACGGAGTGGGACGAGTTCTCTCGCGGCAAGGGCGACAAGGTCTACGGCATTCTGGCCAAGAACGCTGACGGCGGCTCCACCAGTTGGGCCGGCACGACCGTGAACATCGCCAAATAAGGGGAACCCACATGAAAGTAAAAGAATTCAAAATAAAGTGGGGTATGGTTGTCGACGTGGACAAGTGCACGGGCTGCTGCGCGTGTATGGTGTCCTGCCAAGTCGAGAACAACATCGCCCCCATGACTCAGGAAGACCCGCATAATTCGATGCAGCTGATGACCATCAAGCGCGACGAGCCCACTAACAAGCTCCGTACGCTTTCTTGGATGCTCGTCTACGAACTGAACAACAAAAAGGCCTTCCCCGAAGGGGACAGCGCCTATCTGCCCCGTCCCTGCATGCAGTGCGGCCACCCCGCCTGTGTGCCCGTGTGCCCTGTCGTGGCCACGGACAAGAACGAGGAAGGCGGCATCGTCAGCCAGATCTACCCGCGCTG
>JAHJKV010000287.1 GCA_018822065.1 Pseudomonadota bacterium | reverse complement strand
CATCATAATCCTTGCCGTCAGCGACTTTACGGCTATGAAATAATCGATCAAACCAAGCCATGCCCCCTCCTCAACCCACCAGATTTTCAGCGCATCATACCGCGACCTTGCGAAAAAACCAACCCGAACATGTTCGGACCGGAACGGAGCAACGCCCGTTCCGGTCCATTAAAATCCGGGAATGGCTTCAGGGTCAATGCCCAATCTTCAGTCCCCACCCCTCAAACATGAACAGGATGGCAAACCCGTACCACAACGTGTAAACTACATAGAAAACCAAAGAGAAGATAACCACGCCAAGGCGCTCTGACATTCTCTGCGCCTCTACTCCGTAATAGTTGTACGCTGGCTCCACGCCGCGCGTGATCACAAGAGCCACATCCTTTGCCGACGCAAACAGACTTTGCTTCTTAAGCTGCTTTTCAAGCTGCCCCAACAGGTGCCACCATGTGTACAGCCCTTCTCTGGCCTCCAAGCCTCCACGCCTCTCGGAAACTGCCGCACCACGATTGTGATACATGTCTTCCACGTCCGTAACAGCGGTCTGCAAAATTGCGCCAAGATCTCCTGTTACACGCAGCCCGGCATCCTCCGGAACCAAACGAGCTCCAGTGCTCTCAAGCAGGCGGGTCATTACTTCAATCTGCGCCGCATCGTTACCCTTGAGAACAACATCTACTTCTGTCCCAGAGACATTCTTCGCCGTGTCCTGAACCATGTCGATATAATTCACAGAGTTCTTTGAGATGGAATTATAGAGGTTGTCCAGATAGGCTAGGCCGTTATGCCCGCCATACAGCGGCGCAAAAAACAGGGCCAGTATAATCAAAAACAAGGCCATCATGCCGGCGCCGCCGTAGAATTCCTTGCGGTTGACAATCATTATGCCACCTCCTCACCCTTCAGCACTTTGATATTCTGCACAAACACAGTGATAACCCACAGTCCGAAGCCACCGATAACCACAAAAAATGCCCATATTCCAAAGGTCTCAAGTCCGCTGGCCAGTCCTTCTGAGATGTCAAGAACCTCCATGCTTCGAAGCTTGGCAGGCAGGGCAAAGATTCGATTCACAAATCCGGACAGCACGGCCAGGGCATAAAACCCTCGAATGGTGATGCCCTTGACCACCTTGGTAACCATCGCACCTATCTGGATGCCCAGCAGGGAACCAAGCAACATGCCCATAGCCAGGGTGTAGAATATGAAACCGTAGATAGCGTACTGAGTTATGGACGCATATCCGGCAGTAAAGATGATCTGGAAGATGTCCGTGCCCACGGTAGTGGCCGAAGAAACACCGAGCATGTATACGAATATCGGGAAAGTCAGGAATCCTCCGCCAACGCCCATGATGCCTGCGGCCAGACCGACAAGGGCCCCGGAAAGAACCAGGAAGACCCAGGAAATGGCCCGTCCACCCTCTGTAACGCCATGATCGAACCGAATCATGGGCGGAATGTTCACCGACTGCAGCATCTTGGGCAGGTTGCCCATATCAACGCCTTCACCGCCGCCATGCGCTCCCTGGTCTGCACCATGTGAGCCCTTCTTTGCGGCCCTAGTTGCTTTGAGGTAATCGATCATGGCATAGGAGCCGAGGAATCCGAGCATCAGGCAGTAGATGGTGGTGATGAACGCATCCGAAAGGACCGGGTTCAGTTCATACAGCCAGCGGTTGAGCAAGCCACCTGCGGTAGCACCTCCCATTGCTCCGACGATGAATACCAGGGCCAGAGCCACGGACACATTGCCAAGCTTTCGGTGAATGACGCTCCCCATGATCGCCTTGGCAAAAATATGGAACAGATCGGTTCCAACGGCCAGAATGCCCTTGATCCCGGCACTCATGAGGGCCGGGGCGATGATGAATCCACCACCCGCGCCGATGCAACCGGTGATGAACCCGGCCATGAGCCCGATGCCGATAGACACCAGGAATATTCCCAGGGAATAATACGAAGGGCTATAGGCTTTTTTCCCTCCCAATATTTCGGGCAACACCTGTGAAATGTCAGAAGCGTATGCCATGCCGAGGATGAATATTGGAAGGATCATTAAACCAAGGAGTATCAACCTCTTTTTCGATCCCAATATGGTCCGGCTCACATCCAATTCCCATTGGGCGTGCGCTCTTGCTCCCATCATCATGAAAGAGCCCAGTTGTCTGAAGAATTGCATGGTTTTCTTTCCCCTTTTTTTGCTATAGGTTTTTGGTGTCAGGACGCCTGAACATCACTGTCCAAAAGCGTTTTTTCATTTTCGGAATGTATTTCCCCTCGTGAGTGCCTTGCTTGCTTGCCGGCCTCCTCCACGACACGAAGAAGTTCTTCAATGGCGACTGGTTTGAGCATGTAATCAAAAGCTCCGCCCTTCATGCCCTGCTTGGCCGCTTCCAGGTCGGCATGTCCCGTAAGCAACACCACCTCCAGGTGCGGGTAGCCGACCTTGATACGTTTCAGGGTCTCAATGCCATCCATGTCAGGCATTTTCACATCAAGCACGACCACGTCCGCCTTGAAATGAGCAAGACATGCAAGTGCTTCCACTCCGCTTCCAGCCTCGCAAGCGGTCACCCCGCGGTGTGTCAGTCGCCGGAGAAGCGATGCGCGGAAAGCACTTTCGTCATCCACAACCAAGACATTCAGCGCGTGCATGTCGACTTGCCCTCCTTGGCGACTTCGCGAATTCGGGTAACCAGTTCGGCAAGATCACAAGGCTTGTTCAGATAATCCATGGCCCCCAGCGCCATGCCTTCGCGGGCAGCTTGTTCCGAGCCATGTCCGGTAAGCATAAGCACCGGAAGCTCAGGGTCCATGAGTCGCAGAATGCGCAACAGTTCGATGCCGTCCATGTCTTCCATCTTGAGATCAACCACCACCACATCGAAATCATGTTCGCGCATGTTTCGAATGGCCTCGATTCCGGCGCAGGCCGTGACGACCTCAAACCCCCGTCGCGTGAGCCTTTTACTCATGACCTCCACAAAGCAGGCCTCATCGTCTACAAGCATTACCCTTAGATGGTTGGGTCGTACTTTTTCACGACTGTTCATACGCCCTCTCCGTAGTGTTGCTCCGCATATTGCTGCCCGGCTTCAATCATCCGTGCTTCCTCGGAAACGGGAAGCAACACGGTAAAGACGGTTCCTTCGCCGACCCGGCTCTGAACCTCTATTTCACCGCCCATGCGGGTGACGATGCCGTAGCAAATGGACAACCCTAGGCCGGTGCCCTTGCCCACAGGCTTGGTAGTGAAAAATGGATCGAATATGTGGGGAAGGTTGGCCTCTGGGATGCCCTGGCCATTGTCGGAAACCTGCATAAACACTTTATTTTCATTCTCGTTTTCACGCAAGCCCGTGCTCGCGACGATCAATCCGCCGTCTCGTCCCATGGCATCAATGGCGTTGTTCACCAGATTGAGCACCACCTGCTGCAACTCGGAGGGGGAACCCAGCACCAGCGGCAACTGCCCATGAAGCTGCGCCACTATGTTGACCTTGCTGTACTTTGCCCGCTGCTCAACCAAAGAAAGAATTTGCCCCATCAGCTTGTCGATCTCGATGCCCTGTGCGGTAGAGTCTGTGCGCCTGGCGAAGTGAAGCAGTTTATGAGTGATTTCTTTGCATCGCTGTCCCTGGATGCGGATTTGTTCCAGCGCACGCCGAAATTCGGAGACGTTTTGCACTTGCGCCTCATGTTCCATCTCCCCGTCGTCAAGGAGGTCTTCTATCCATCCTGCCTCTTCAACCATTATGGCCACTGGGTTGTTGATCTCATGCGCTATGCCCGCAGCCAACTCGCCGATGGTCGCCAAACGACCAGCCTCGACCATCTGGCGATCGACCTCTTCCTTTTCATGGTCAGCACGGGCCACTCGAGCAGCCATCCGGCGAGAGAGAAACAGCACCGTGGTCACTATGAGTATTCCGCCAATCACCAGGATGGATACGGTCAGCACCCGCGTTCGTCTGAGCATCTGGTATGCGTCCGCAGAATTCTGTTGATACACCAGACGCCATTCCCCGTCTTTGAGCGGCACAGAAACGGTAATGTGCTCCCGCCCCTCATCGTCCTCTTCGGTCCGAACGACTACGGAATCATGAGAAATCTCCATATGGTGCTTGGGCATAAACACAGTACGATCATCTGAACCTGGCATGTACTGCGTCTGGAATTCTCCCTTTGAATTGAGAATGTAGGCAAAGCCCGTCTCGCCGACTCGTATGTTCTCAACGAGGCGACTAAAGGCATTAAAATCTACAGTGGCTCGAAGAATAAAGTCGCCAGAGGGCGAACTCTTGCGAACGGTAACAATGAAATGCGGCAACCCTCGCAAACCTAGAAACACATCGCTGATGAAGGTCTCCCTGCCTCGCGACTGTTCAAACCATTCGGCTCCTGCATAGAGTGCCCGTTCAAGACGGAACGGCCCGGCATAGGCCACTTGCTTTCCCTGCGCATCCACAAACCCCAAATCCGCAAATTCATGACCATATCCACTATGCAGTTCGGCGAGTAACTCAGCCAGAAATTGATCTTGCGCCAATTGCTCCTCACTGAACGTATTGGCCAAAAAACGTATCAAGCTGAGGTGTTGATTGAGATATGTTTCGATTTCGTGCTGGTGCTTGAGCACCAGTTCCTTGAGATGCGCGTGCACCTTCTCTTCATAGGAACGATGGAACTGATAAATGAATAT
>JAHJKV010000030.1 GCA_018822065.1 Pseudomonadota bacterium | reverse complement strand
TCGGGCTGGCCGCCGACTACAAAGCCATTCTGCCCATTGCCGAACAGGCCGGGCTCAAGGTCATCGTGGACTCGGCCCAGTCCTTTGGCGCGACCATCGATGGGACATGCACCTGCTCCCTGGGCGACGTGGCCTGTACCTCCTTTTTCCCGGCCAAGCCCCTGGGCTGCTACGGCGACGGGGGCATGTGCTTCACCAATTCGGCGCAGTTGCAGGAGATCATGGTCTCGCTGCGCGTCCATGGCATGAACATGGACGACAAGTACGACAACGTGCGCATCGGCCTCAATGCCCGGCTGGACACGCTCCAGGCAGCCATTCTCCTGCCCAAACTTGAGATCTTCGCCGATGAGGTTGAAAAACGAAACCGCGTGGCAGCACGCTACAACGAACTGCTTGCCACCACGGACCTTGTCACCCCCGTGGTGCCCGAAGGATATGTCAGCGTTTGGGCCCAATACTCCCTCCAGGCCAGGGACGGGGCGCACCGCAGCCAGATCCAGGCAAAGCTCCAGGAAAACGGCGTGCCCACAGCCATCTACTACCCCCTGCCGCTGCATCTGCAAGGGGCTTACAAAAACCTGGGCTACACCCAGGGCGACATGCCTGTGGCCGAGACCGTGGGAGGACGCATCTTCAGCCTGCCCATGCATCCCTACCTGAGCGAAGAGGACCAGGACACGATCTGCGGACTGCTCGTCGGCTAAGGCTGGCGACATTCCCGCCAAACTCCGGTAGAGTCGTTGCGTGTCCAGACCACTGCTTCTTTTCCCGCATCCTGAGCCCTCACGGGTGAGGCCGCGTATCCATCCGGTGTTTCTGCCCTTTGCGGGCTGTCCGCACCGCTGCCTTTTCTGCGACCAGCCGTCCCAGACCGGGGTCGGAGTGCGTCCGCTCGCGGTGATCCATGACGAACTGGCCGCCATGCTCTCGCGTCTCTTCCTCACCCATGCGCCACCGCGCGAGATCGGCTTCTACGGCGGCACCTTCACCTCGCTTCCGGCGCCCTGGCCCAAACGTTTTTTGGAATTGGCCACTCAGTACAAGGACAAGGGACTCATCACCAAGGTGCGCTGCTCCACTCGACCCGACGCCGTGACCAGCCGGGGGCTCGAACAACTCAAGGGCCTCGGCCTGGACATGGTGGAACTGGGCATCCAAAGCTTCAACGACGAGGCCCTGGCCCAAAGCGGCAGGGGCTACACCGGTCGCACCGCCCACTGGGGCTGCACCATCGTACGCCAGGCAGGCCTGAAGCTGGCTATCCAACTGCTCCCCGGCCTTCCAGGGGACGCGCCCGGAACCTTTGCCCGGGACATCGAGATCACCACGAAAATCAAGCCCGACGCCGCCCGCCTCTACCCCTGCATGGTGCTCGATGGCACCCCCCTGGCCGAGACCTGGAAGTCCGGGGACTACACGCCCTGGAGCCTGGAACGGACCCGACAGGAACTGGCCGTGGGACTGGGCGCGCTCTGGCGAGCCGGGATTCAGGTCATTCGCATCGGCCTGGCCCCTGAGCCGGGACTGGACAAACGCATCCTGGCCGGACCGCACCACCCCTCCCTGGGCCAGATGGTCCGCTCCCTGGCCCTCTTCGACCACATCCTCCTCATGGCAGCCGGACTGGGGCGCACCCCGGTGGAGTTGCGCTATCCCGAACGCTACTCAGGCGAGATCAGCGGCCACAACGCCGAACTGGAACCGGCCTTCGCCCGCCTGGGCATCGAGCTTCGAACCAGCTGGAAGTATGGACAATTCCTTCTTCGATGACCGCAGGTTGCACCCGCATCAATCAATCCTTTCCTTCCAAAGCAAAACCGGCTACAATTCCGCTTCAGGCATGCAGACATTCGACCTGAATCCACCGGAAATCGTCCGCGCAGCACGGTTCATGACCATGCGGCCCGACGATTCTCTTTTTTGCGACGGGGCCATGCTCGTCGACAACGGCCTTGTCTTCGTCATAGGCTCCTTCCACGACCTCAAAAAGACCTACCCCGACCTGCCGGTCAACGACCTGGGCGATGTCACCCTGGTGCCCGGACTGTTGAACGCCCACTGCCATCTGGAAATGTCCCACCTCCTGGGACGGGTCGAGCCGGGTCTCGGCTTTGACGGGTGGATCAAAAATATCGGACGGGCATCCCTGTATGAACTCGACCGATCCGACGTGGAACTGGCCATCAAACAGATGCGCGACAGCGGAACCTGTTTCGTGGGAGACATTTCCACCCGCAATGTCGAAACCATCGCCGGAATTCTCGAAGATTCCGGCTTTTTTTTCATCTGCTTTGCCGAACACATCTTTTTTTCCCCGCCCGAACCGGACCAGGAATTCGTGCCCGACGGCTTCTTCGACATGGGGGCCTACTCCGCTGCAGGACACGCCCTGCACACCACCAACGCCGCCACCCTCCAGGCCATCAAGGCCCAGACAATGGAACTCGGCCTGCCCTTCTCCATCCACCTG
>JAHJKV010000286.1 GCA_018822065.1 Pseudomonadota bacterium | reverse complement strand
CCGGTGCGAACATGGTCAACGAGGTCAAAAGCCGACTCAATGCCGGGGAAATCCCGGTGGAGAGCGAGGTGGTCAGGGTGGATGCCAAGGTGCTGGAGCGCATCACCCTTGATGGACGCGCCACCATAACGGTCTTGTTTGACGGCATCAAGAAAACGGCTGTCGCCAGTCCGGTCCAGGTCCGGCAGACATGGAAATTCGCTAAAGACGATAATGACCCGGAAGCCCACTGGATGCTTGAATCCCTGGGGCCGGCGGAGGAATAGATTGGCCAAGACATATGACCTCGACGCCCCGCTCAAGGACCTCCTGGAGGTGGCGCGGCGCGATTTCGGCAAGGTGAGTTTCGAAACATTTTCTCAGGGAAAGACATCCCTTAACCTGCTTCAGATATTGGACATGCCTGCGTATCTTGATAGGCTGGTTGCCAAGACCCGTCCCGGTTCTCCGGTGGAGTTGCCGCTGTGGGCCAAGGTATGGCCTTCGGCGAGCATCCTGGCCATGTTCCTGTCCCGATTTCAAGTCCGGACCGACGCGGAGGTCTTGGAGATCGGGGCCGGCACCGGTCTGGCCGGTCTGGTCCTGGCAGCACAGGGGTGCCGGGTGACCTTGACGGACATCGAGCCTGGCGCATTGCTTTTTTGCCGGATCAACGCCCTGAAGAATGGCCTGGAAGACCGCGTGGAGGTGGCTCAGGTCGATTTCACCGCCGACACCCTCGACAAGCGTTTTGATTTTATCCTCGCTAGCGAGCTTATATACAAGGAGAGGGTCCTCGCTCCGTTGGTTGACTTCCTGCATGGGCATATCAAGCCTGAGGAGGGCTGTGAGGTTTTCATGGCCTCCGATGCCCAAAGAGAGGGCCGCATGTTCTTCGAACTGGCCCAAACGCGTTTCAAGATGATGCGCAAGGACATACCGTTCAAAGATTCGGAGACCGGCAAGACAAAGACCGTCAGCCTCTATCGGCTTGGAGGCAACTCCCCATGCTGACCCTTGCCAGTTGCCCCAAGGGCTATACCAAAGACCAGGACAAGGCCGTCTCTCCGGCGGAGACCGTACGCCGAGTGAAAGGCATCCTCGCCGAGAAGTGTGCTGGCGTGCTGGCCGAGACGGATCGGGTCGACACCGGTCGCCTCGGCATTCCCGTCTTCGTGTCCACCTGCGGCCCGCGTGCGGCCCATGTCATGCCTACCAGGAAACAGATGGGCAAGGGGGCTAGCCCGGAACAGGCCGAGGCCTCGGCACTCATGGAACTGGTGGAGCGTTTTAGCTTTTTTTCCTTCTGGGAGGATGCGTCCAATTTCGAGGAACTGACCTGGAGCGAGGCCTGCGCCGCCTGGCCCGGCAAGGTCATTTCCATCGAAAAAATCGCCCTGTCCGTGGACGAGGACGTGGACCCGACCACGGCGGCCCGAATTATGGACCTAGTGGCTTGGCGGTTCCATCCAGCCCTGAATGTAGCTACGGGCGAGTACGAATACTTGCCTCTGGACTGGTTCAAGAAACTGAATGAATTCAATGGTTCTTCCGCTGGCAACACATCTGAGGAATCCGTGCTCCAAGGGGCATGCGAACTGGTGGAGCGACACGTCAGCGCCCTGGTGGACCGGGCTGAGCCCGAGCTGCCGACCATCGATCCTGGCACGAGCGATGATCCGGTGCTGGCCGAGCTTGTGGCCAGTTTTAAGCGCAATAATATCCGTCTGATCCTCAAGGACATGACCTTGGGCATGCCCGTACCCACTGTGGCCGCCATTGCCTGGGACCCGAGCACCTTTCCGGGCATGAGCGAGATCGTCTTTACAGCCGGGACTTCCTCCTCGCCCGTGAAGGCTGCCATTCGGGCCATCACCGAGGTGGCGCAGCTGGCTGGCGACTTCCACACCGGGCGCATCTACGAGGCTTCCGGGCTCTCCAAATACACCTCCCTTGCCCAGATCCAGTGGATATGTGAGGGGCCGACGGTTCGCATGGACAGCCTGCCTAGCGTGGAGACCGACGATATTTTCGACGAGCTGGGTGCCCTGGCCCAGGGCCTTGTGGAGCAGGGATTCAGCCTCTATGCCGTGGACACTCGCCACCCGGATATTCAGGTCCCGGCCAACTACAATCTTGTGCCCGGGTTCGATTTTCGGGAGCGCACTCCCCACCGCAGTCTGGGCCTCTTCGTGGGGCGCATTATGGCGGAGGAGTGTCCAGAGGCCCAGGCAATGATAGGCCTGGAGGAGCTGGAAGAAATCTACCCTGGTGCTCATTTTATACAGTTTTTCAAGGGGTTGGTCGCCTTACGCCTGGGAGAGATCGAGGACGCGCTTATCCATTTCAGCGTGTCTGAGCCCCTGCAGCCCGCTGATGAGGAACGAGCCCTGGCTG